>CAVJWR010000073.1:0-16353 GCA_963653155.1 Limosilactobacillus gorillae | reverse complement strand
CGCGCACATGTTCTACATGCTCTTTGAGAATCTTGTCACCAGGACGGCTTTCATCGACCATCTCAAGGCCAATGGCGTGTATGCGCCGTTCCACTACATTCCGCTCCATTCCGCACCTGCCGGCGCACGGTATTGCCGGAGTGTTGGCGATTTCGCCGTCACCAATCGGGTATCGGATACCTTGGTAAGGCTTCCGCTGTATTATGATCTTGCGGATTCCGAAACGGACAAAGTCATAGAAACATCCCTTGACTTCTTCCGCGCATGAAGCACATTGGCCAAACCGTACACGTTGAAGATTGCTGCGGCTGTGCGAGCTGCGCACAGCGTTGCCCGTCATCCGCCATTGCGATGAGGCCTGATGCCCTTGGGTTCCAATACCCCAAGGTAGACGAAATGCGTTGCACCGGATGCGGAGCCTGCACGCGGGTTTGCCCGCGAATGACAGAGACATCCGGCACTGAACTTCCACGCATCAGGCTCTTTGCGGCTCGCGCCAAAAGGGACTCTGTGCGCCTGTCGGCTTCATCCGGCGGCGTGTTCGGCATTCTCGCCCGTAGCGTCATTGCCTCTGGGGGTGTGGTCTTCGGTGCCGCTTGGGATGCTCATCGCCGCAAGGTGTGTCATCGTAGCGCTTGTGACGAAGCATCCCTTGCGAAGCTCATCGGATCGAAATACGTGCAAAGCGAGATAGGCGACACTTTCGTGGAGGCGGAGAAGTCGCTTGTCCATGGAAGAACGGTTCTCTATTCGGGAACGCCGTGCCAAAACTCCGGTCTGCGCCGCTACCTCGGCAAGGCATACGACAATCTCATTACCGTTGATGTCATCTGCCATGGTGTTGCCTCACCTGGCGTCTTGCGAGCCTACCTTGAATCTGTCTGCGGAACGATGGTGCCGGACGAGGTGCGATTCCGGGACAAGCGGTTTGGGTGGGAAAAGTTCTCGATGGCGATCATCGATGCGAACGGCAAGGACAGATCGCTCGGCACGCTAAATGACAACATCTATCTGCGTGGATTCCTTTCCAACCTGTTCCTCCGTGAATCCTGTTACCGCTGTCCGGCCAGTGACAAGCTCCGTTCAGACTTGACTTTGGGAGACTACTGGAACATTGCGAATGTTCGCCCGGAACTGTCTGACGATCTCGGAATCTCTGCCGTCTTGGTTTCGACCCGCAAAGGCCACGATCTCCTGTCGGCGGCATCTGGACTAATGGTTGTGGAAACCAGGCTTCCGGCATTCATGGCCGCCAACCGAAATGTCCTTATGCCAAGCCCCATGCATCCACGGCGGCGAAAGTTTGCGCGGCTCTTCGCCGCTGGGGATCGAGACGTTTCAGCCCTCATCGGCGAATGTCTCCCTTGGACCACATGGGGAAAGCTTTCCTGGAAATGCCGCCGTCACTTCCAGAAGAAGAGAGTCCGTAAAATCGCAGAATCGCTTGCTGGTGAGGGAATCCCGTAATGAAGATAGGCATTGTCACGTTAATCTATTCGAACGACAACTACGGCGGTACGCTACAGGCCTATGCGCTTCAGTCTGTGTTGCGGGAACTCGGCCACTCCACATTCTTCGTCAACTGCGATCTTGCGCAGCGAGACAGCCGATTCTCGCGGCTTCTTGAACACCCTGTCCGCGAGATTCAGCGCAAGCGGCGATACGCGAAGTTTGTCGATTTCTGGAGGAAGAACATCGCGATGGATCCGAATGGACACCGCACCAAGCCAAAGCTTTTCGAACATCCGACGCCGGTCGATGCGTACGTCTGCGGAAGCGATCAGATCTGGGCGGATGGCTATCCAAACGACGAAGCCATGAGGCGTTTCGCCTTTGCCGACTTCGGTCCAAGGGATGCGCTTCGCGTGGCTTATGCCCCAGGATGGAGCAGGGCCGATATCGCCCCAGAGCTGAAACCAATTCTCGGCGAATACCTAAGGCGGTTCTCGTCATTGAGTGCACGAGAGCAAGCTGGGGGGAGGATACTGCGTGAGCTCGGATTTGAGGCTGAAAACGTGCTTGACCCCACCTTGCTTCCGGACGTTGCATTCTGGCATCGTATGTGCAAAGGTGCCACATGTGTTTCGGACGCGCTTTTTGTGCCGAAATACAGATGGAAGACGTTGGTTCCGATGAAGCATGAAGTACGCGAGCTGGAGCGAGCTTATGGGATGAAGGTCTTGGTTCCGTCATCTGAGACACCATTTGAGTTTCCTTTCGCAAACAGAATGATGTCCCCGGAGGAATGGATCGCTACGCTGTCGCAGGCGCGTTTTGTGCTCACCAACTCCTTCCATGCCGCAGCCTTCTCGATTGTTTTCCACAGGCCGTTTGGCGTGATGCGGCTCTCCGGCAGATATGATGGCATGAACATGCGCTTCACATCGTTGCTGTCGCAGCTTGGCCTCAGTGATCGAATCATCTCGGAACGCGGATCTGCGAAGGAGCTTTTCGCCAAACCCATAGACTGGGCATCCGTCGATGACAGACTATCCGCCCTTCGTGTGCGCTCGATGAACTATCTGAAATCAGCCCTCCAGGAAAGCCGATAATCAATGAATTCATTTACCCTTAAGGCAAAGAATCTACTATCCCGAATCGCAAAGGCGGGCGGCAATTCCCTGAAAGCGCCGTGGATCGTCAACATTCTATTGCATGGTGCCAGTCGTGGCAATGTCATTGAGGTTCAAGATGCCGGCGCATCCCGTGATCTCGGCAAGCTTACCATAAGCATTCGCGGCAACGGGAATCGCGTACACATCGGTTCGGGGCTGCGCATTCTCCGTAAGATGTCCATCAAGATCATGGGTGACGACAATGAAGTTACCATCGGCAACGACGTTCAGATCCATGAAGTTGCGCAGATTCGCGTCTCAAAGCGATGCCGCAATGGCGCTGTGCGCATTGGGGACCGCACCACGATCTGGAATGCCGACATCATGAATCTGGATGATTCAAGTTCAATAACCATCGGAGTCGACTGCATGCTGTCACGCGAAGTATCGATCCTGAATTCCGACGAACACGCGATACTCATGGATGGCAAGGTCGTCAACCATGCGCGGAACCTCGTAATAGGAAATCGCGTGTGGATCGGCATGAACGCCTCGGTCATGAAGAATGCCGTGATTCCCGATGGATGCATCGTCGGTCGCGGCGCAATCGTGGCAGGAGCGTTCGATGAACGCAATGCTGTGCTCGCTGGCGTTCCCGCACGTATCGTCAAGCGCGGCATCGAATGGTCGCGGGAGTCTGTGAATCAAGCGGAGGCCAGAAACAAATGAGTCGCGTATCAGATTGGGGCTCGTGGAGACATCGGTCATGCATGTGTTTCACGTAAGAGGGAAACGGTCAGATGGAAACATTTGATGCCATAGTCTCGTTGGGCGGCTTCTGCGGAGCCGCCATGCAGCTTCGTGCGCGTGGGCTTCGTCCATATGCGTTGCCTTTCGACTGGACGATCATGGATAGTCCGGATACCATCAAATACCTTACGCGGGCATTCAGGGATGGATTTGACGATTTCTGCCTAGAAGAGAACCTGACAGATTTGGCCTGGCATGATGAAGCCGGCGTGACAAAGCACAAATACCGAGACCGTGTGAGTGGATACGGTTTCGTACACCATTTTCACAAATCGCTTGCCGATGGCGGATGGGCTCCGGCCCACGCCGTCATGATGCGGCGCATTGATCGTCTTCTCCGTCTATTTGAAAATGGCGGGCGCATTCTCCTCATCCTCGCTACGCCTTTCGAGTATGATCCTGTAGTGGCCGAAGACCTGCTTTACGCATTACGAGGGAAATATCCGCAAACGGCATTCGAGCTTCAGGTCATGCAATTTGGAGCGGCATTTGGCGATCCAGAGGTTCTTGCCTCCAAATGGCCGACATCGCGTCCTTTCTTCGGCGGCGGACGCTATGCCAGAAAAACGTGCATATACGATCTCTCCCGAACATCCCATGAGTGGAGTTTTCTGGATGACATATCCCTTGCATCGGGTGTAGAGGGAATGCATGGTGGCGTTAAACTGGTGTACAGGCTGTGGAAGTCCCTCTCCAAGTATCTTACGAACAAAGGCCATGGCTGTATTGGCATCCGGTTCGGCCGATAACCTGTAGCGGAGATGCGTATCATGAAAATAGCTGTCTATAAGGATACGTTGTCGAATCAGCGAGGAGCGGATCGCGCAGTTAAGAATTTTGCTGTTGCCATGGCGGCGCGTGGACATGATGTACGCTTGTTTGAGAAATATGGGCTTGCTGATGCCCTTGAAGATGAGTTTGATGCCGTCATTGCCACGGGATCCAATGAAGCCATAGATCTCGACAATCTCGGATATTTTGAACGTGAGGGTAGGGCAAAGACAATACTTCAGTTGCACCTTGCGCCGAAGGGGTTCTTCAAGTGGCAGCATCCAATCCGCAATTGGAAAATCCGCCGGGCATTTGACAAGTTCGATGCCGTACAGCTTCTGTGTTCAAGTTACGCCGAGGATTTCCATGCGATTGCGCCTCATCCCAGGATAACGGTTATCGGCAATTATACTGATCGTGTCGGAGGGTCGTCCCGTGCTGAAAAGGTTATCCTTTATCCTGCGGCCTCACTTACGAATGTCAAGAATCAGATATTGTTGATTCGTGCTTTCGCGACCATGGCCGCAGATTTCCCCGATTGGCAAGTTCGATTGCTCGGAAAGGATACGACAGACTATGCCGTTTGGTGCCGGAAGTTGATTGAGCGAACTGGACTGTCTGGACAAGTGAAGATGATCGGCTTCACGGATGATCTGGACCGTGAATATTCTCGTGCTGCGTTCATTGCGTTCCCATCGAAGCTTGAGGGATTCCCGCTTGCGATTCTTGAGGCGGCGCAATATGCCTTGCCTACCCTTGTTGTGGATTCCCTGCCTGGTGCGAATGACATTGTCAAAAACGATGAAACAGGGCTTGTCGTCCCAGATGACGTTTTTGCGTTTGCAGCCGGCTTACGTAAGCTCATGATGGATGCCGCCTATTGCCGGTCGCTTGGCTTAAAGTGCCGCGAATATTGCCGTACACATTATTCGCGCACCAGCATCCTTGATCAGTGGGAGGCGTTTCTCACGAAGATAGCCATTGTGGATTGACCGTTAATGTAATTGATTTGAAAAGCTTTCGATTAGTTTCAAGAAATTATCATTAAGTTTAGATAGCATCCCCTTTTTATAATAGTATTCTGCAACTTGTAGCTGATTTGAGTACGGAATATCACTTCCTAGGAGAATCCTATCTGAGAAAACAGAATTTAATGCATAATCAATTAAAGCGTCTGCTTCAGGTAGTGGATTTGATGAAATTCCGCCGAAAACTGTATGCGTAAGCGAAAAATCTATGAAGACATTATGTTGTATATGGCAAATCTTTATGAATTCAAGTAGAGAGTATCCCCCTGCATGGGCAAGAAGAAATTTTATGTCAGGAAAAATCTTGCAAATTCTCCAGTAGTCCATTGCTGACCAAAACGGCTCATTAAGTGTGTCTATTATTACCATTGTTGGTCTGCAATTACGAATTGATTCAATCACAGCGGCACAAGTATATTTCTCCCTTCGTGGGTGGTATTTGAGATATCGGCCTAATTTCTTTTTTGCAATCACATCAGACTGTGTGACATAGCGAAAAAACGTATAATTATGGTGTGAATCCGCGAACATCTTTGCGGCATTGTTGTCGAAAACATAAATAGGGACATCAGAACCTTCCAGCCCAATGATAAATCCACCGACCTCAGATCCATGTGAATGAAGATGCGAATCATAAAATGTCATGTCAAGCATTCCTTATTCCCCCAGCACTTAAGTCAATTCACATGCTGTGTTGATGTGGATTGGCGATTTAAATATGTCTTTAGACAAACTATGTCAAAGGTTGAATCTTTTTCAAAATCTAAGCGATGAAACCATGTGTCTTCTTGGGCCTCAATTGCTATTAATTTATCTAAGAAATCTGGTGTCTGCATAGTCTTTGGAATCAATACTACACCACAATCATCACAAACCATAATTGCCCCTTCGTACAATGACTTTCGTGCTCTCTTAACATCATCAGGCAACAAATCTTTGGGCTTCGTATTGAAACATCCAATGGGGTTCACCCCCCTACACCAAATAGGATAATTTTCACGCATGAGTTCTGCTGCGTCACGCATGGGGGCATCTACAACAATTGCTGCGGCTTGCAAATATAGCAAGATATATTTACTTACCAGTTGTCCAATAATTGACCTGTCTTTGCAATTATACGCATCAATAAAGATTATTTGATTTTCGCAGCAACTTGAAGCAATTGCCTCATGTACAGGCCAATTTGAATTATTGTATGCACAAACCCATTTAACGAGTCCAACTCTAAAATGCCCTCGATTTAATGCGGAAATACCGCTTATAGCTCCAGATTTCCCAAGGCAATCAGCAACTTCGGTCGTCGAAACACGATTGCGTTTTATGAAATCAACGATTTTATCCGCTATACTAATAGTTTCGTTAGTTTTCATGATGTTATTTCTCTTTAATAACAAATAATTTTAAAAGCCTCATCTACTTTGTGCATTAATTCTTTCAAATCCGCAAACGATTCACAGCATGCAATATAGTAACCAATCCGATCTGAATCAGTAGTTGACGGCCTTATTATATCACCTTCATGAAACCGAATGTTATAATGGAGGATCTCTGGTTGAGAAGACAAAAAATCAATCCCCTTAATCTTACGGACGCATCCCCCATTAACACTTGGGACATCAAAAAATTTAAGTACTGCTGCCCTTTTTGTATAGCTGTGAGAGATTGTAATTGAGGTATTGAATGGCCTGTGTAGCGCATGGTTTATTAAATACCCATATGAATCCACTCCTGACATAAAAGGTGCAATGACGGACGAGATCATGGTACCTCCGCCTCTTGCTGCAATTTCCATTTGATAAAATTTTCCATTTTTAAACTTGTATTCTGCGTGCGTCAAGCCGAATTCTAATCCAGAGCCATTCACAAAACGATCATTGGTCAATTTTAGCAAATCATAATCAAACTTTGGATTTGTGTGAGTAAACAGCAGCTCGCTCGCAACACTTGGATTGTGTACAAAATGTTTTTTTTCGCTGATTGCCAAAGTATAATGTCCAGAAGGTGTGCAAATGCCATCAACTGTAAATTCAACACCATCAATATATTCTTCAGCAAGAATCTTTTTTTCCCGATGCGAATATTTAATGCTTTCGGAGAATTTTGTTACAAGTTCAGCCTCGTTTCTAATGACAAAAACCCCTCGACTTGCGTTATTGTCAATTGGCTTTATTACCATTGTGCCGTTCAAAGAATGATAAAAATCTTTGGCTTCGTCAATTGTCGAACACAATCTGTATACAGGGCATGGCACATTCATTTTTGCACAACGTTGTCGCATCTGATATTTGTTCGTATATAGATTTGCGCAATCTAATGTCAATATCCCACTTATCCTTTTGAGTTGCCCTATCTTTGCAATTACGGGCATCACGACATCGCATTCATCAGACAACACGGCCTCAAAATCATGAGATTCACAAAACTGACGTACTCGATCCCAATCAAGTACATCGGCCTGGAAATACTCTTTTGCCAAAGGGACGCATGGCGCATCTCGATTTGGGTCAATAACTGTCAATTCATACCCACTCGACAATATTCTTTTGGCCAACTCGACTTGCCAGTATGCTCCAGGTAGCAAAAGAATGCTTTTACCAGTCATTATATTCTCCCATTTTAATCATGATATTTTTAAGAATAATAATAACTGAGTATACACAGGACTCAACCTATCGCAATCTTTAGTAGTGCAATTACCGCATAAGGCAAGGCACAATCCGTTGTGTTTGGTTGAGTCAACTGCATACCCAGTTAATGATATTGCAATAAACTTACCATCCCTCTCCTGTCGTTACAGGTTTGGGTGGTTTGTATGTTGTGTTTTTATATTTTGTTAACAACCAGAAATAATATAGGCGATGACGTAAAGCGGTATAACGGAATGGAATTTTTCGCCAGATAAAGAACTCTCTAACAATATCCGCAACTTGTTGAAATTTCATTTCACGTATTTGTTCATCTTCTTGTCCACCAGAACGGCGTACATTATTCAGGATAATTTTTATTTGCTTGATAATATAGCACCGACAAATCGCTTCCCAGATGCCATATGGGTCTCCTGAATTGCGTATATCTGAATAGATGTCACATAGCAAGCGCATATCCTTGCGTTTATGTTCCCAAATTTCCATGCTAATAGGTTTTTTGCTAATAGAGTTTTCGTTACACGCATTATATATGTATAATTTTAATGGTGTAACAGCGAACCGCTTTGCCTTACGTATCATCATAAAAGGACGCGAGATATACACGTCAAGACTATACGGCACCTGTATGGCAAGTTTGAGGCGAATAAATTGAACCCAAGAATCGAGATGGATAGATGTCACGGCAGCTCGGTATGTCATTGGGTCTGTTGAGAGGGAGGTGCTGTCACAAACAGTTATTGGGCATGTCGCATAATCGGGAACGGTTTGCATCTTTAACTCACCCAAGACTTTTTGCCGTTCATATCGAAAAGCAAGGAAATCCAAGTCATATTTCATCGAAGCCCAAACACAGTAATCAAGTTCCTCAGGATGCATGTAATCATCTTGGTCGCAACGAATGACAAATGTACCAGAAGACAGAGTAAGGGCTCTGTTACATGTTTTTGCTATACCAGAATTGCTTTGGTTGTATACTTTTATGCGAGTATCTTTCTGGGAATATTCTGATAAGACGTTGTCTGTAATTCCACCATCCGTAGATCCGTCATTTATGCAAATGACCTCAAAATTTTGCATTTTTTGAGACAGAATACTATTAAGCGTTCGACGTAGCAATACGCCGCCATTATATATAGGAATAATGACCGATACGAGCGGGGGATTATTTGAGTCTCTGTTCGCTATATGACTACTCATTTCATGTCTCTTACAAGGTTCCTGAGATATGCCCCATAGCTTGACTTGCCGTAATTTTCAGCAAGTTCGGCAAGTTTAGCATCGTTGATCCATCCTTTTCGCCAGGCGATTTCCTCGACACAGGAAATCTGAAGCCCCTGCCGTTCGGTCAGGGTACGAACGAAATTGGTGGCATCGGCAAGCGATTGGTGGGTGCCGGTGTCCAGCCAGGCGAAACCGCGTGACATTAACTTGATTCCGAGACGTCCCTGCTCAAGATAGATGCGGCTCAGGTCTGTTATCTCGTATTCGCCACGGGCCGATGGCTTGAGTGTGGCTGCATACTTGACGACATCATTGGGATAGAAGTAAAGGCCGACAACCGCCCAGTTGGACTTTGGGTGTTCAGGCTTCTCCTCAAGCGAGAGAACCTTTAAATCGGCGGAGACCTCGGCGACACCATAGCGCTTCGGATCGTTGACCCGATAGCCAAAGATAACGGGGGTTGTGGATATTGTGGCCTCATGCAGCATCTCCGGTAGATTGGCTCCATAGAAGATGTTGTCGCCAAGTACTAGGCACACATCGTCATTCCCGATGAATTCCCGGCCAAGGACGAATGCCTGCGCAAGCCCGTTCGGAGTCTCCTGAATCTTGTATGAGAACTTCATGCCGAGATTTGAGCCATCCCCAAACAGACGTTCGAAATTCGGCAGATCTGTCGGAGTAGATATGATAAGCACTTCGCGGATGCCCGCAAGCATGAGTGTCGAAAGCGGGTAGTAGATCATCGGCTTGTCGTAGACAGGCAGAAGTTGCTTTGAGACAACCATAGTCAGAGGGTGAAGCCGTGTGCCTGCGCCTCCGGCAAGAATAATGCCTTTTCTGCTCATAGTTCCTCCAGAAGTGCGACGTCGCCGCCGTGGAACACAAGGACGATGCGGTGCATCGCGACCGTGCCGCCGTTTTCGCGTAGGTTCCACGCGCGGGCAAGGTCGTGGTCCTTAGCGTAGCGGTCGAGCTGTGTTGCTGCCGCATCACGTATCTTCGCGAGTGCGTCTGGCGAGGCATCGTCCTCCGCCTTCAGGTACTTCAGCTCCACAAGTGCCGCGTGGCCGATCTGCGGCCAGCGGTTCAGCTGCGGCTCGAATGCGATGTCCACGAACCCGCCCGCCGACTCCTGCTCGTGCCGCACGATGTACGGGCCGTGCCCGACGTAGAGCAGCGAGCAGAGCGCGGTCTGCACCACGCGCTCGCCCTCGATGGCGTCGCGCACCCTCCAGTACCGCGAGACGACGCCCGCAGCAGTCTCCAGCGGCGTGCGCCAGTCGCCGGTCTCTGCGAAGTCCGCCATGCCGTTCGCTATGTCGAATATGCGCGGGTCGATGCCGTTGATGTCCTGGTACGCCTTTGGCACGAAGTCGTGCATGAACTCGCCGACTGTCAGGTTCGGTATCGCGAGGGTCGAGCGTCCGAGACGTTCGCCCGTGATCGTGACGAGTCCGTTGTAGAAGAGGAACGATACGAAGTTGTCCGCGACCCCCAGCTCCTTCGCCTGGAAGGAGTCCTGCAGGGTCGCCGTCGCGCCGAGCCGGGCGATCAGGTCCTCAAGGCGGTGGAAGTTGCCGTTGATTCTCCGCCCCTCGGTGATGATGTGGCGGATCTTCATGTAGTCCGTCCGCAGGTTGCGGTCCACAAGCTCAGGCTGTGGCTTGTGGTTGCGCAGGAAGTACTGCATGTAGTACAGGACGAGCGTCGGGTTCGCGACGCGCGGCGGCTCCTGTCCGTCCGCGCCCGTCTCCGGCGCAAAACAGTAGTTGTCGTACCATCGGCGCATCGTCTCGAAGACGGCCTTCTCGTCGAACTCGAAGCCCGCGTTCTCGCGGTAGTGGGATAGCATCGCATGGAGGTCGTCGTGCGAGAAGCCCGCGAACGCCGCGAACGTTGGATCCATCGAGATGTTCGAGGCGATGTTGAAGCCGCTCGTCACGTCGTCCATCGTCACCGGCGTCACGCCCGTGATGAAGAGGCGAGTGACTGGTGCGCCGGTGCCAGTCGTCGCCGCCTTCAGCTCGTTGAAGAACTGCTTGAAGAAACCCTCGCCGTGGCATAGTGCCTCGTACCTGTCGCGCGACTCGGCGAGGATCGTGTTCGTGAAGTTGTCGTACTCGTCGATGCAGACGTATAGACGGACGCCAGACCCCATTAGTTTGGTAGTGAGTGCGTTGAGCTTTTCGTGGCACGTCCGCTTGGCGCGTATCGCCTCCGCCGCGCCGTCCGGGAGCTGTGCGGCATGGCGCGTGGCGAACTCGTCGAGGCAGTCTCGGCAATACGCGTCGAAACTCGCCTCCACGCGGTCTGCGCGCTTCTCAACCGTCGAGAAGTTGAAGTGGAGCCAGAGGTACTTGCCCCGCTCCGACGTCGGTTCGTGCCCGATGTCGAGGCCCCCGAAAAGCTCGTCGAAGCGGTCGGCGTAGTCCATGTCGTAGTAGCACTGGAGGATTGAGCATAGAAGCGACTTGCCAAAGCGGCGCGGACGCAGGAACATCGCGTAGCGCGTCTTCTCCAGCTCGCGGATGAGTGCTGTTCGGTCGACGAAATAGCCGTTCTCCGCGCGGATGAGCGCGAAGTCCGTCACGCCATACATGATCTGCTTCATCTTTTCCATGTCCGCATTATAGCATATCCGTTTTTCATTTACGATTGTTCGATTTGCGATTTACGATTGCATTTGGTGATTGGGTCATTTGATGATTTAAAGAATGGCCGTGTAGAAGTGGAGAAATGTAGATGATAGTTGGCAGTGGGTAGATGGTAGTGGGTAGGTGGGTTTTAGGGGGTTTGCGATTTTGGATTTTCGATTTACGCAGGCAACGGCCGCAACAAGTTCCCGTACATGCACGACGGGGCATCGTCGCTACGGCACCGATGCGTGAGGACAAATCTACCCACTACCATCTGCACGGCAATCGTAAAATAATCAGCTGTCGCCGGAAGCCTGGCCTATTACGAGAGACGCGAGGGCCATCCCGAATGCGCACGTTACTGGCATCAGGCTGCCTTTGATGCCGGTTGCCGACTTCAAGGGCAGTTCCTCGGAATGTACGCAGATGTGTCTTGGAATTGGCAGCCCGCATTTTCTGAACCTGTTCCGCAGGGCACGTGCGAGTCCGTCGCCGGTGATCTTGTTGAACGGAGATGCCTTTATCCGTGTAGGGTCTGTGCGCAATGCGGCCCCCATCGACGAGAACAAGATTGGGCCACTGCTTTTCCCGTCTTCGGCAATGGCCGGATTGGCGCATCGCTGAATGAGGTGAGCCTTGCAATCTACGGAGTCAATCGCGTCGATCACGAAATCGGCGGCATCGAGCACATTGTCGAACCTGACGGCGGACTCAGGCGTGTAGCGCTCGGTAATCGCCGTTATCGTCGCGTCGGGCGCGATGTCCAGCAGAATGTCGCGAAGGACTTCCACCTTCATCCGTCCTACGGTAGATGGCATCGCCTGCCGCTGGCGGTTCACGTTGGATTCGGCCACTACATCATCGTCAACGAGCGTGATATTGCGCACACCAGTGCGTATAAGCGCCTCCGCACACCATCCGCCGACGCCGCCGACGCCGAATATTGCTATGCGCGAACCAGAAATGCGGCTGAATGCCCCATGTCCGAGAAGGGATATTGATCGTTCGAATCTGCTGTCTGTCACGGCGCATATTATACCACCACGACGGGCCGAAACGATTCGCTTTCCGGGAGGCTTGCGCAAATGGCGCGGATTGTATACAATATGCACCATAATTTTTGGAGGAAGGGATAAGAATGTCCGTACGCATACTCGGCACGGGAAGCTATTTGCCGCCTAAGGTTGTCACGAACGACGACCTTTCAAAGTCGCTGGACACAAACGACGAATGGATCAGGTCGCACACCGGAATCAGGTCGCGCCATATCGCAGAGTCGGATGACTGTACGTCCTCTATGGCGGCGAAGGCTGCCAAGATCGCCCTT
Source organism: Limosilactobacillus gorillae (assembly GCA_963653155.1). Lineage (GTDB taxonomy): Bacteria > Verrucomicrobiota > Kiritimatiellia > RFP12 > UBA1067 > UBA1731. The sequence goes on along the minus strand of CAVJWR010000073.1, from coordinate 3,354 downwards.
GACGCAGCTGGGGTATCTCCATCGGAGATAGGCCTCATCATAGTTGCGACCTCTACGCCTGATTACGCCACATTCCCCTCAACCGCCTGTCTGGTTCAGGCCGAACTTGGGTGCCCTGAGGCTGGCGCCTACGATCTTCAGGCGGCATGCGCAGGTTTTGTGTATGCATTGGAGCAGGCCCGCTGCTGGGCCAAGGTGAATCGTGGCGCGAAGGCGCTTGTCATCGGGGCGGAGACGCTGTCTCGCATCGTGGATTGGCGCGATCGCGGCAGCTGCATCCTGTTTGGGGATGGCGCCGGGGCCGTGGTGCTTGGGGAGGCCGAGGGCGATGGGCCTTCGGCGCATACCGTACTCTGGGCGGACGGGAAGGGCGCGTCGTTCATATATCGCGATGGGGGCACGCGGCTCAAGCCTCAGCCCGGCATGTTCCCGATCCCCACGCTCGTCCTTCAGGGCCACGATGTGTTTGCGTTCGCGGTACGCGCCTTGGCGAAGGTCACGAACCAGCTTTGCGAAAAGCTCGGCACCACGCCATCGTCGCTTGACCGCGTGTTCGCGCATCAGGCAAACGGGCGCATAATCGAGGCCGTTGCCCGCCGCATGAAGCTTCCCCTTGAGAAGTTCTACCTGAACCTTGAGACTACCGGAAACACGTCTGCGGCATCCATCCCGATTGCGCTGGACGAGGCGGTCCGCAAGGGCGAGCTTAAGGATGACATGAAGATAGTGCTGTGCGGCTTCGGTGCGGGGCTGACATATGCAGGCACGTACATGCAGTGGCCGCACCTGTGATTTAAGAATAAGGAGGAGTCAGATGAAGAAGGTTGTTGTCACGGGACTCGGCATGGTGACGCCGGTCGGAAACGGCAAGGTCGCCACGTGGAATGCGCTGAAGGCGGGCAAGTGCGGAATAGGGCGGATCACGAAGTTCGACCCTTCGCGCTGCACGTGCCAGGTCGCAGGCGAGCTTAAGGACTTCGATGCGTATGTCGCCGAGACCGGCTATGTGGACCGGAAGGCCATGCGCCACATGGATCCGTTCTCGATATATGGCGTGGTGGCGGCTGTCGAGGCTTGGCGGGATGCCGGCTTTACGGACGACAACAAGCCCGACATGGATCGCGTAGGCACGATGGTCGGAAACGGGATCGGGGGCATGCATACGACTGGCGAGGCGTGGAAGACGCTTCTTGAGCGTGGACCGGATAGGCTATCCCCATTGGCCATCCCCGAACTGATCGCGAACGAAGGGGCCGGCAACATATCGATGGCCCTTGGCGCGAAGGGACCGGCACTCACTACCGTCACCGCATGTGCATCGTCCACCGATGCCTTGGGGCAGGCCCTTGACCTGATCCGCGTCGGCCGTGCCGACGTGGTGATAGCCGGCGGCACGGAGGCTACGATAATGGAATTCGCGGTTGGCGGCTTCATGAAGATGCGGGCGCTGGCCACGCAGTTCAATGACTGCCCGGAGAAGTCGTCGCGTCCGTTCAACATAGACCGCAACGGCTTTGTGATGGGCGAGGGCGCCGCAATGCTGATCCTTGAGACGGAAGAGCACGCAAAGGCCCGTGGGGCGAAGATATATTGCGAGCTGGCCGGATATGGCGCCACGTCCGACGCATACCACATCACGGCTCCCGATCCGTCCGGCGAGGGCGCGGTAAAGGCCATCAAGATCGCACTTAAGGATGCCGGCGTGGATGATCTCACCACGGTGGACTACATAAATGCGCACGGCACCTCGACGCATCTCAACGATGTGATGGAGACGAAGGCGTTCAAGGAGGTGTTCGGCGAAGAGCAGGCGCGGAAGATCAAGATATCGTCCACAAAGTCCATGACGGGCCATCTGCTCGGCGCCACGGGTGCGCTTGAGGCGGCGGTCTGCGCGATGGCGATAGACGACAAGTTCGTTCCCCCGACGATCAATTACGAGAACCCCGATCCGGAGTGCGACCTCGACTACACCCCCAATGTGGGCGTGGCGAAGGAGATCCGTGTCGCCGTAAGCACATCGCTTGGATTTGGCGGACACAATGGGGCGCTTGTGTTCAAGGCGGTGAAGTAAGGGACGCAAGACTTATGGACTATCCGCAGTTTAAAGAAGAGTTTCACGTCCCCGGCAAGACACTCCTGCCCCATCGCGATCCGTTCCTCTTTGTCGATGAGCTCATTTCGGCAGATGAGACAGGCGCACTTGGCAGATATACCTATACCGATCCTTCAACGGCTATCCCCGGCAAGACCGTGAACACGTTCTTTGAGGGCCATTTCCCGACATATCCGGTTGTGCCGGGCGTGGTGCTCATCGAGTCGATGGCGCAGGTCGCAGGGGCGGCGATTGTCGCCCGGAAGATCCTCCCGGAAGGGAATGCGGCATTTCTGCTCGCAAAGGTCGAGGGTGTGCGCTTCCGCCGTCCTGTGCGCCCTGGCGATACCCTTTACACGGTCGTGAAGAATGTGCGGCTAAAGGCCGGACGGCTTGGCGAGTTCTCCATGAAGGGATATGTTGATGGAGTGCTTGCCGCAGAGGCTACGTGCACCTGTGTGCTTGGCACAATGGACAACATGAAGTGATTGGATGGCGGCGGTTTGAATCCGTCGCCATTCTGATTCTTTCCCTTTCCTGCATGGATTTTTGGCATGGGGTGGATCCTTGATGCTCTGCTTGCGAAGCGTGGTCTTACGGGTTCGTCACTTGAGGAATACCTTGACCCGGCGCTTAGGCGCCTTGCGAGATTCGATGCGCTTCCGGGAATCTTGGAGGCGGCCGACGCCATCTTGCCGTTCGTTCGGGATCGCCGCACGATAGTGGTGTTTGGGGACTATGATTGCGATGGCGTTTGCGCCAGCGCAATCCTTGCGAAAACGCTGATCCGCCTTGGGGCGAACGTAAGGCAGTTTGTGCCGGATCGGTTTTCCGAGGGATATGGCCTCACCTCCGCAAGCATTGTCAGGCTGTTCGCCGAAATTCCTGATGTGGCCTTGGTCGTCACGGTCGATTGCGGCATTTCCTCTCTGGATGAGGTGCGGCTGCTCAAGTCTAGGGGGGTATCCGTGGTTGTGACGGATCACCATCTGCCCCCAGAGACATTGCCGGAGTGCGATGCATTGGTGGACATGAAGACGGCTCCCGAATGTGCCGCGTTGGACGAACTCGGTGCGCGGGACATCTGCGGAGCGGGGGTCGCATTCTTCCTCGCCAACGCACTTGTGGCCCGTGCCACAAGTCTCGGCATGTATTCGGGCGAGAAGTTCGGCGCTCCGCTTCTTGTGCTTGCGGGGCTGGCTACTGTTGTGGACATAGTTCCGCTTGTCGGGCAGAACAGGATACTTGCGGCGAATGCG
>CAVJWR010000072.1:0-16370 GCA_963653155.1 Limosilactobacillus gorillae | reverse complement strand
CTTAATGGCTTCGCAGGGCTTGTCCATCTCTCGGATGGGGCGCAGATGATCCACCGTGGGGGCGAACTGAAGGTCGGCAACTCGTACAACTCCGCCGCTCGTTCACACATCGTGGTCGAGGGCGAAGGGACGCTGCTCGACAATGGCGGCGACTTCTCAAGATTCAACTGGAACAGCGGCCTGGAGTGCAGGGCCTACGTGGATATCCTGCGCGGCGGCACGTTCTGCGCATATGGCTTCATGCAGGGCAAGTCGACGTCGCGGTGCTATCTCTCGTTCGACGGTGGCACGTTCAGGTGCGGAGGAAATGGCAAGACGATATTCTGTGACGAACAGGGGGAGAATGCCGTCAACCGAGTGACCGTCTACGCCGGGGGCATGACGGTTGACACGGATGGCAATGACGCCGCGACGGGCTTGCCGATATCCGGCGCTGATGGGAAGGGAATCGCCGGATTCGACGGCAAATTCCCGATTTGCGAAGGATGCAATGTGGCACCGTACGTCGAGATTGACGGAGATGGCGAGGGCGCGGCTGCCATTGCCCTGTACGACAGTGAACGCCAGTGCGTCACAAACCTCGCCGTCACGGCGCCTGGCGTAGGCTACACTGCCGCGACTGCGAAGGTGTATCTCGCGAAGGATGTCGTGGCTGAAATCCCATGCGTCCTTGCACCTAATGCCGATGTGGGCGCATTCACCAAGGCCGGCAAGGGAACTCTTGGCCTTTCGGCGGCGAATACGTGGGGTGGCGACACCGTGCTTGCGGGAGGAACCCTTAGGTTTGATGTTGCGGAAGCCCTGCCGGACGGCACGACGGTAGTGTTCGCCGGAGGCGTTCTCGATGCGAACGGATATGCCCTGCCTACGTCGTATGCGGTGGACTGCACGACCGTCGCCGCCAACGGGGCCGTGACGTATCCGGCGGCATTCGACTTCCCGGAAGGGGCGACGCTGGCCCCGAAGAATGTGGATGCGCTCGCGAACATCTCCAAACCGATCACGATCCTCCGCTTTGCGAATGGCTTCACGGGAATGCCGTCACTTGTGTCCGATGGCCTTCCGGTTGGCTGGACGCTGCGCCTTTCTGGCAATAGGCTGCGAATTGGACCAGAGAAGGGCACGTTGGTTATCCTAAGGTAGTCTGGGCACTCGGAAAGGGGCGTTACTGTGAAGATAGGGATATTGACAATTGTGGCGTCTGCCTGCATGCTGGCTACCGTCGGATGTGCGGATGCGACACAGCTTGAGCGCGGGCGCACTGAGATCGTACTCGCGCCTGACGCACCGAAATCGACGCGATTTGCGGCGGAGGAGCTGCGCAGTTTCCTGACGAATGCATTCAGCGGCGTCGATGTCGCGATCGTGACGAACGTGCGACCTGGCGTTGCCCATGTCTTTGTGGGAGCAAGTGAATGGGCGGCAAGCGTTGGCATACTCACGAACGGACTTGCTCGCGACGCCTTCACGATCCGTGCTGATGGACGCGACGTATACATCGTCGGACGTGATGACCCGAAGGTAGATACGCGCCATTCCATCTACAGTTCCCATACTGGCGTATGGGATCAGCTTCACGAGCACGCAACGCTATTCGGAGTATACGAGTTCCTTGAGGCGTATGCGGGGGTGAGGATGTACTTCCCCGGCGAACTCGGAACGATCGTGCCGAGAAGGACTGCGATAAAGGTTCCGAACGGGACGCGTACGATTGCGCCTGACTGCATAGAGCGTGACTATTCGTGGTGGAGCGACGGGACCTATTTCGAGGGCAAGGACGCGAAGCAGTACCTTCTGCCGGAGCGCAAGGTGCAGTATCAGCGCAACCGCATGCAAACTCTCTACATCCCGTGCAGCCACGGAGAGAGCGGCTTCAACCTGCTGAAGCGCTTCGCCAAGGACAAGCCCGAATACTTTGCGCAGAATGCGGATGGCTCGCGCCGCACAGATCCAGGAATCGCATTTCCGGGACATCTCTGCCACTCGTCTAAAGTATGGGACGAGATGTATCTGGATATCCTTTCCTATTCGCGTGGCGATGGCCCTGATGTGCGCGGGATCTCGACCGATGGCCGCTGGCCAATCATGACGTTCCGCCGCCCGTGGGTGGACGTAATGCCGCAGGATGGCTTTCAGCCATGCCAATGCGCAGACTGCCGAGGCGCGTACAGGACTAACGAGTTCCACTATGCGACCGAACTGATCTGGGGGCGGACTGTCGAATTGGCCCGCAAGCTGAAGTCGGCTGCGCCGGATATCCGCATTACGCAGATGGCATATACGCCATATCGGCGAATCCCAAGCTTCGATATCCCCGACAATGTGGATGTCATGGTTGCGGAGGGCGGTCCGTGGACTGTCCGCGATGCGGCATCCATGTCGAATCAGACGGCAGAGATCCGGGGATGGGCGGAGAAGCTTGGCCATCCCGTATGGATTTGGACGTATCCTAACAAGTTCGGTAAAATGGCGAAGACGACAGTCTCCATCCCGAACCCTACGCCACGCAGCTACGTGAAGTACTATCGGCACGTATCCCCATGGATTTTCGGCGCATTTGCGGAGAACGAAAACGACCGCTGGTTCTACAACTACCTATCCAACTACGTCTTCGGCAAGTTCTGCTGGAACAAGAATATCGATGTCGAGTCGCTTCTTGACGAACACTTCAGGCTCATGTTTGGCCCGGCGGCAAGACCGATGGCGGACTTCGTCCGCGAGATGGAGGACTTGTGGGTCGGCAAGGTCGCAGGGCGTGTCGTAGATGGTGCGCTCGGACCCGTTGCCCAGAGGCCGAGCGAGTACGACCTTTTCACATCGATATATTCGCCGGAAGTGATTGCGCACTGGCGGCGCGACTTCATCGGCAAGGCACGTGCGCTCGTCGGTGCCGGTTCAGTGGAGGCCCGTCGCATAGATCTGTACGAGCGTGAGTTCATAGAGCCGCTGGCCGCTCGCGCACAAGCGTACATAGACTCCATTTCCGTCGAAAAGGAGCTTTCCCGCCGTGCTGGGCGCAAGCTTGACAATCTGCTCGTCAATGGGTACATGGATTTGCCGCCGCAGGGATCGTCCAAGCGGCATTACGGTCTATGCGAGAAGGGGGCTTGGAAGGGCGGCTGGATTGGCGATGACAAGACCGTGGATAACGTTGCGTTCGTAAAGGACGCGCCACCCGGCTTGCCGGCATCGGTCCGCTTCACCGTAAGCGGCAAGCCGGGCACGGTCTGCCTGACAGACTATCTCAACTACTGGAAGGGGCCACTGAAGCCTTCGACGAAATACCGCTTTTCGGTGTTTGTGCGGATGGAGGATGTAAGGTCCGGCGGCGGACAGTATGGCGGCGGTGTGTGTTTCCGCATCTGGGACGGCAAGAACACGTTCTATCCCGACTATCGGATGACCGGTACAACAGGGTGGTTCAACCATGTGGTCACGTTCACCACTCCGGCTGATGTCGGCAAGCATCCGCATACGCTTTCGCTGTACCTCGCGAATGCGACCGGCAGCGTGCTGTTCTCAGGTGCGCTTCTGGAGGCGATTGAAGACTGATGACTCGGATGAATCGGCTGTGGTCTTGCGCACTACACCATGCGCAGTGGCTACTCGATCAGTCCCTTCCTCATCGCGATGGCTATCGCTTCGCCTCTGGTTGCGGCGTTGAGCTTTCGGCGAATCGTCTTAAAGTGGTTCTTCACGCCGTCAATGCTGATTTCGAGCAGCTGCGCGATGTCGGCGTTTGAGAGTCCCTTTGCGGCATACGTGAGTATCTGCACATTGCGGTCAGACAGTTGAGATGCATCGTCCGCAAGGGTGATGGCGGATGCGATTTCCTGACTGAGGACCCGCTCGCCGTTGGCGGTCTTGCGGATGGCCATGGCAAGGTCGTCTTCGGAGGATCCCTTGACCACGGCGCTCGTGGCACCGGCGGCAAGGGCCGAAGCGATGGAGTTTGACTCCCCAAAGGATGTGAGTAGCATTATCTTGGCAGTCGGGTCGTTCCTTATGATCTCCTCGGTAACCTTGTCGCCATTCATGCGCGGCATCATAAGGTCCAACACTATTACGTCCGGCGCGAGTTCGTGCGCAAGCCTAACGGCGTCTTCTCCATTGGAGGCTTCACCGACTACGGTCATGTCTTCCTCTACCTCGATCAGCTTGATGAGTCCCATCCTGACGATCTTGTGGTCGTCGGCTATGAGCAGCCTGAGCCTGTCTTTCATGAGTTTTCCCCGTTGCGTACGTCGAAGGCGATGGTAATGCGTGTGCCGCCGCCGCATGTGCTGCATATCTCCATCGTTCCGTTCAGTTCGTCTATGCGTTCCCGTATGCCGGAAAGTCCAAAGTGGCCTTCGTCTGGCCCTGGCGACGATTCCTGATCGAACCCACACCCGTTGTCGCGTACCGAGAACCTTACCCGTCCGTCGCTCAGTTCCCCCGCGATGCGGATTACGCTGGCCTTGCCATGGCGTACGGCGTTTACCACAAGTTCCCGTATGGTGCGCAGGAGCGTGTGCGCTGAAGAGTCCGAGAGCGCATCCCGCCGAACGTTGAACCTGATGATGGCCTTGGCGTTTCCGAGGTGCGGGGCGATTGTCCTGGATGCCGCCTCATTCATGTCCATTTCCTCGAACGTGCGGCTTCGCAGATCCCACAGGCTGTTGCGCAGTTCGCGGTGACACGAGTCGAGCATCTGGCGCGCCGTGTCGAATAGTGCCGACGAACGCCTGTCGTTCAGTTTGCGCGTCGCGGCCTGAAGCTCCATCTGTACGCCTGTCAGTGTCTGCGAAAACGAGTCGTGAAGCTCTACGGCGAGGCGTGTGCGTTCCTTTACCTTGACTTCCGCGAGGCATTTCTCGAAGAGCGTACGGCGGCGGTTGCGAACGTGGACGGTAACGAGGCTTGCGATGAACACAGCGAACGCGGTTGCGAGCAGGAAGATGAACTTTCCGGGAGTCCACCATGGTGGCGTGGAGATTACCTTCACGTCAGATGTGAACCTTGGCGCGACGGTGACGCCGAGGATGTGTGTGAACGACTCTGCCGGTGAAGGTGGCGCGAGATCGAGGAATGCAATCCCCGTGGCCTCGATTACGCTCCCGATCTTCGGCGGCGAGAAATTCCCGCCCATGATGCCGGAGACGTCGATGGAGACGGTGCGCCGTTCGGTTGATACGAACATCCTGCCGTCCGTTTCGATGGATACGCCTGTTACCGTGCCGGAAAAGCGCACGAGCTGATTCTGGTCGCGAGGATTGTCCGGCACACGGTCTGGCAGGTGTGGGGCGATCTCGCCGGGATCGATGTTGGCGTTGTGTCCGTCAAAGCGTATCACGGCGTTCTTGAGGGCGAGGTTCGGGATTGCGCAGGTAAAACCGACAGCCGTTATCTTCTGGAACGGTTTTGGCAGAGGTATTCCCGCGCACGGGAATACGGTCAGGAGTGTGCCGTCGTCAGAGCGAAGCGCGAACCTGTCGCGACCTGTCGCCCGTACGGTTCCGCTGATTTTCTGCCGATGTGGGGCATCCACATCAAGATACGCGGAAGATGAGAACGGATCTTTGGGGGCAGGACGGATTACTTCAATTGAGTTCGTCCCCCTGACGGAAAGATGGGAGCTGAGGGAGTTTTCGCTGCCCCACGACCGTGTGACGAGTCCGGAAAGCGAGACTTCGGCATCGACGAGCGACTGAAGCCATGGCAGCGGATAGTCCGATTTGCGTGCGGCGGCGCCGATTGTGCCGACCTTGCACCTTATGACGAGCCAGCTCCATTCGGCATCTGCGCTGTCGAGGGCCGATTCAATCACGCCAGACAGCCGAACTGGAGTCCATTGGGGCTGCATCCTGATTTCGTTCGCGTTCCCTGTGACTATGCGCGGTTCATATGCGATGGGGGAAAGGTGCCGCACGACCTCCACCGCCTTTGCGGTATGGTACACGAATCGGATCACCTTGGTTTCGGTATCCTTGATCCCGCTCACGCGCACGAGGTCGCCTTCATGCAGACCGTCCTTCAGCGCGTCGGGGCATTGAATGCGCACTATCGCGTTGTCCACGAGAAGGTTCAGCCGATTGAGGCAAAGCGTATCGATCCTTCCCTCAAGAAGGAATGCGGTCGCGGCGGCAAGAAATATGGACAACATGCGCACATTTTACCATATCGGCGGATTTGGGCGCCATCTCGCTTGCGTACCCCAAAGGGTACTTTAAACGCAAATGCGTATTGCGCTATAATTGTGGCGTTGGAAATGTTATGTGGAAAGGGATTGCAATGATTCGATTGATTCGCGAAACGCTTGCAGACATGAGGCTGCTCGCGTGTTTCTCATTCTTGGCTTTCGCAGCGTCAGCGGACGGTGCGGTTACGACCAATCGCTGGATAGGCGCATCGGGCGGATCATGGGGAGAGTCCGGCAACTGGTCGCTTGGCCACATCCCCGAATCGGGAGAGCTTGCGTATTTCGACTTCTCGGGGCAGACGATGGAGATCGCGATCCACGGCGACTATGAAATCGGCTCGCTTTATGTCGAACGGGCGCAGAAACCCGCTCCGTTTGTCCTGAAAGGCGACGGATCCGTAAGGCTGCTCGCCAATGCCGGAAAATCGCCGTACATCATGCAGAACCACCCCACAACGCTTGATGGCGTGACGCTGAACATGACGACATTGGAGTCGCTATGGTATTCACCCGTGACCATATGCAATGGAGCCGTGCTTACGAACACCACTGGGATTGTCCGCCTGTGGGGGGCGGCGGCTTCGCTGACGGTCGAGAATGCGACGGTCGCGCTTGGAGGTCTGCTCGGCTATGCGGCGAGCGCGAATGCGCTTGAGCTGAATGGCGGCTCGATTTCCTGTTCGTCGTTTGCCCATAGGGTTGGATATGAGGTCGGTGTCGCATTGGCGATCAATGGCGGCACGATGACGGTTAAGGGTGACTTTACAATGACAAGCCTCTCTTCCCTGAAGATGCAAAGTGGGGCTTTGACGGTTGGCGGGACAGTCCAGATTGCCGATGGTACGGCGCTTGATCTCATGGGTGGAGTGATAACCAATGCGTCCACGCTGACAGTATCCGGCAAGCGGCTCGTCACGGAATCGAAGGGAACGGCGTTTGCCGCAACGGCGCGTGGCACGGCAGTGGACTTCATCGAGGATGATGGGGAGACCATCATGTTCAACGCCCCATTCTCGGCGCCAAACGGGCAGTTCCTCGTCGAAAGGTGCTGTACCCTCGTTTCACATGAGCCATTCGGTGCAATGCAGTTCCTGTATGGGGCGAATTCGTCTGCCGACACGTGCCTTACGCTGAAGCTCGATACGCTGACAATTGGCGGATATGCCGTGTTCAACACGGTGAACGGCGATGCCCGTGAATTTGATGTCGATGGCCCGGTTACGATGCGCCCCACGGCGGAAGAGCAGTCCATCAGGGTCTCGAAGACCGTATATCCATTGGTGGAGGGGACGCTGACCATAGACACACGCGATGCGAATGACGCTTCCGTAAAGAGGAACATGGCTTTCCAGACAATCGGTTCGCGAAACGGAAACGGTTCCCTGCTTGTCTGCGGCGGCGGTTCGTTCTGGATGCGGCAATGTTCGCCGTACATGCCGTTCCGCGAGGTTCGGGTTGAGGATGGCACAACGCTGGAGATCGGGCCATACGAGAATTCGGAGCATGGTGGACTTCGCGCCGAGAGGATTGTGCTCGGTCCCGAAAGCATCCTCAAGATCCCTGCCGGCACAAACATGGTTTCTGCGGTGGAGTGGGTGGTTGACCCGACGGCCAGAATTGTGCTTGATGTCCAGGAAGGGGTACCTGACGGCGGAATCCTGGCGGCAGTGGGTTCCGCAGGCGCGTTGCCGGTTGATGCGGCACAGGTGGAGCTTGTCGGCTCGTGCGCCGGATGGAAGCCCGTATCCACAAACGGCATAATCGCCGTCGTAAAGCCCGTATCTGCACCTGACGGACTCTATCCGTACGAATGGATTGGCGAATCGGGAGACGGAAACTGGTCGTCTGCGGATAACTGGTATTGCCGTACCGTTCCGGACGGAACGCAGTCGCTGAGCTATTATTTTGGTGCGGCAGACGGTCGGCTCGAATCCGCTTTCGACATTCGTGCCGCCAAGCTTGCCAACATTACGTTTCGAGATACGGCAGTCTCGTCGTTTGTCATCGGGGAGAGCGACAATGAACGCACCTTTACCGCGACATCGGAGGCGGGTGGCGCCAATTCGTGCATTTATTCGCTTTCTGCATTCCCGCAATATGTGGGGCTGAGGGCGAGGTGCATCAGCAAGGGGCTTTCGTTCACGTCGAAGGCCGGACCGCTCGTAATCACGTCGCCAATGTTCTACTATGACAAAGTCCCTGCCGGTATACTGAACATTTGCGGCGACATCCGCATTTCGGGAACGCCTTCCTATCCGCAGATTTGCATGCGTGGCTCGGCGTCCGCGTCGGCGCAATCGACCCAGCTCACGATCCTGCCCGGAGGATCCTTGACGCTGACGAACCAGACGATGGAACTTGGAAGGGCAAATTCGTCCATCCGCGTATGCCAGTCGGGAAGATTGACTTTCCGGCGTGGCAGCGACGATGCCATCTATCGGTGGAACAACGTGCCCGGCAGAAACGTGGTTGACGGAACACTTGAGATTGGCATTCCGTACTGTGGCGGCAGAGACCAGGTCTATGGAGGAACGGGAGTGATGTCCATTGCCGAGACGCAGCCCGCGTCAACGTCTTCGCTGACGCTTGCCGATGCACTTACGGTTGAAATGACGAGAGACTGGACGACGGCATCGGATGAGGAAAACTCTCTATCCTTAAAGGTTGCGCCGTTCTCGTCCCCTGTGGTCAGGATCTTTTCGGACTGGACGTATGGTCCGGCGGAAGACCTGGGAACGACCGATCCCCGTGACGACCGTGCGTTGGCGGTAGGGCGCGAGGCTGTGCTGACCATTGACGGCAATGGCAATGCCGTCACATTTGCCGATCCCGTCGCGGGCGAAGGGATGCTTGCCATTGCGAATGGCACACTGCACCTCCTGTCAGGTTCCGCAGTCTCGATGCTGCGACTGGACGCGGGCAGTGTGCTGGAGGTCACAGGCGACCTTTCCGTCAATGGGCTTTCCGCTGACGGCGGCATGGTGCGTTTCGCTTCTTCATCATCCGTGTCATGTGTATCGAGCCTGAATCTGGAATCGATGCGGCTGGTTGTGGATGGCGGGCTTACGCGACGTTGGAGAACGCTGTTCATCGCACCGCAGATCAGCGGAATGCCGGTTGTGCCGACCTCAAGCGAAGTCAGGGTTGTGGAGACCGCTGATGGCGCCGCGTTCCAGATGCGGGCTGTATTCGGGTCGGTGGTTGTGGTACGCTAATCGGAAATGCAGAAGATGAAGTGCAATATGCTTTTCGGTGTGGCATTGTCCATGATCCTTGCGGGGTGCAATGGCGGTATGGATGCGGATGCTGTCGCCGAATCTGGGGTTTGGCCTGAGATATGGACTGTTCGCGATTACGGCGTGATGGAATGCCTGAGCCAGAACGTGCCGAAGGAGCTGCATTTCACTAAAGCGGAATGCAAGGCTTGGCATGACCGCGAACAGGCGGAATGGGCGCGGCTTGGGTATGTAAGCAGGGAAACCTACCGTTCAGGGCATTCGTTCCGGGCTTGGACAAAGACGCACTGGGATTCGCATCGCGAATACTTCGGAATGTTGCCGAACGGCAAGAGGGGCTTTGAATACCCCGGACTGCCGCAGTGGACGAAAGGGCTGTCGAAGGTGTGCGTCTCAAACGAGGCGGTGGTAGACGAGAGGATCATGGAATGGTTGCGTCAGGGGTGTCCCGAATTGCTGATTGCCGGCGAGGACGATGGTGATGGAGGGTTCTGCAGGTGCGACGGATGCGTTGCGCTCGATTCGCCTGTAGCTGGGGAGCCGTTCAGCCTCAACAAGTCAGACCGCTACGTTGACTTCTGGAACCGGCTTGCCGCCAAGGCGAGGGATCGGCGTCCGGACGTAAAGGTATCCGTGTTCCTCTACAGCGCAACACGCCGCCCACCGCGCCGCGCAAAGGTTGCCCATCCAGAGAACATGATCTTCAGTTACGTGCCCACGCTGCACGATGAAGATCCATCGGCAGACATTGCCGGATGGAAGGCGGCCGGGGCACGGCATTTCTACAGCCGCCCGAATTTCCTGTGCGTGCGCAGCGCATTGCCAACGGGGCTTGAACGGTACATATGCGATGTCCATCACAGGTTGAGATCCATGGGTTCCCTTGGAGACAACTATGACCGTAGTGCCGGATTCCCGGCCCAGCAGTTCAGCGAGTTTGCCGCCGTAGTGCTGTGCGCAAGGCCGGAGTCCACGTTCGATGAGATAGAGAGGATGTGGTGTGAACGGTTCGGGGCCGCAAAGGATGTGGTGAAACGGTACTACGCAAACGTTCGGGCACGGTGTGATCGCGAGTGGCCGAATCTTCGCGCGTATCTTCGCGATAACGACATCGAGTTCCTTGACGACAGCCATTTCTCGCGGGTCGTCCACAGGCTTCACACGGTCGCCGAACTTGAGTCCGACCTTGCGATTCTCGAAGGGTATGACGCGTCTGGATTGCGGGACGAGGCCAAGCGGCGGTTTGAGGACCTGAAGTGCGTGGCCAAACAGGCGGTGCTCGTGATGCGGATGTTTGAGCGGAATGTCCCGGAGACCCGCGCCGCAGTCAACGGATACAGGGTGGCGCACAAGGCGTCACTCGGCTATGGATGGATGCGTCTCTACACAAAGGGCGAATTCTGGATCTGGGGGGAGACCCCCGAAAAGGTGTTCTACGAGAACACTGCGATCAAGCGTTATGTGGACCGCATCGAGAACTCGTTGGCTGATCAGGCCGGGGCTTTGACGCCATCCGATCCTGAATCCTGGCGCATCCATTCGCTGCTCAAGGCCTGTCGGAAATAGAGCCGCCATTTTTGTGAAGAATTTCTTCCGAGGCCGTTGACTTTCGGATTGGGGCTGTGGTACAATGGTTGCGTTCCGTCGGGGTGCATCCTCTGGGGTGCGTCCTGCTTCGTAGCCGCAGCCACACTACAGGAAATGAAACCGCATGAACAGCCAGAACATCCGCCGCAATCCGTACGCCATTACGCCGCCATCCCGCATGCGCCCCGGCCTCCGCGCCTCCGTGGCCTTCCTCGCACTGCTCTCCGTGTGCGCAATCCCCCTCCGCTCCGCCGCCGACGGCCCCGACTTCCGTACCCGCCCGTTGCTCGCGGGCAAGGCATCGCTGACGGGGCCGGGCTTCACCGTCCGCAGGGAACTTGGCGTCGCGAACGTCGCGCCGGAGCTGCGCATCCCCGTGGAGCTCGTCTACTCGTCCGCCAACGCCTCGTCCGGCGCGTTCGGCTTCGGCTGGCGCTCCCCGCAGCTTGAGTCCTCCGTCAAATGGGAGCGCGGCGGCCTCACGTGGGACGCCCCGTGGGGCGAGCGCATCCGGTTCCGCCCGAAGGGGGAGAGGCCCCCGAAGGGCGCGGTCACGCTGGAGCCCGTGGAGGCCGCGAGGAAGGGTCGCGGCCTCTTCGCGCCGTATACGGACTGGGAGTCGGACACCGTATCCTCCGACTACGCGAAGTGCCGCAGGTTCTCGATCGTCGGCAAGGGCGGCATGGCGGGCTGGCGCCTCTCGTACGAGGACGGGCGGATATCCTCCATATCCACCCCGTCGGGCGAGACCGCGACGTTCTCGCGCGGCCCCTCCGGCGAGCTGCTATCCGTGTCGTCAAGGGGCGTCAGCTTCATCGAGATTACCCACGATGGGGGCCTCGCCAGGTCGATGCTCGTGAACGGGGTGCGCATCGCGCTCTCGTACTCCGGCATGCGGTTCGTCGCCCTCCCCGAGACGGCAGACGGGCTGGCCACTACCCTCGATGTCCAGGCCCTCGCGTCCGTCAGGGTCGCATCCCTCGCGCCCGAAACCTTCGCGTACTCCGGCGGCTACCTCGCCTCCGCCGTCCGTGGTGGCCGCGCGGAGAGGTTCGCGGTCCAGACCGAGACCCCGGATGAGCGCCGGCGCAACATCCTGAGCGAAGACAGGAAGAGCGGCGCCCAGCACACCGGCAAGGTGGCGGGGCGCCTCTTGTCCGACGCGGACTGCAGGTACTCGTATCCCACAAAGACCTCCATCCGGCTCACGGACGCGCTCGGCGGCACGGCCACGCACGACTTCGACGAAAGGGTGGGGACGCTACGCGTCACGGACTTCGCGGGCCGGACGACGACCACATACTACTTCATGCGCCACGACGTCGCGTACCTCGGCAAGGTGCGCAAGGTCGTGGACTGGCGCGGGCGGGACGCCGTGTCGTTCCGCTACGACAGGGCGACCGGGAAGCCCGTGAGGGTCACCGACCGCCTCGGCAACCACCGCATCCTCGAATACGATGGCATGGGCAACTGCGTCAGGCTCTCGCGCCGGGCGGGTTGGACAATCTCCACGGAGCCAGTGCGGTCGTTCTCCTACGACAGGGCGGGGCGCCTCGCCTCCGTCTCTGAGCTGGACGCGGACGGCGCGGCGGTGCGCACCATGTCCGTCTCCCGCGACAGGGCCGGACGGCCCGTGCGCGTCACGGACGGGTGCCGGACGCTCTCGGTGGAGTACGCGCCCGGAGGCTTCCCGTCGCGCGTCTCTGACGGCCTCGTATCCGTCTCCGTCGCCTACGACCGCTACAACCGCCCCGTGTCGCACACCGACGCCTGCGGCATAGTGACCCGCCGGACCTACGCCGACCACGGCGGTGTCGCCAAGGTCGAGAGGCTTGACGGAAACATCGTCCTCTCGTCCGTCGAGGTGGGCTACGGCCCGACTGGCCTACCCGTCTCCGCCACTGACCGTGAGGGACGTACGATCGCCGTGTCCCGCGACGCCCTCGGCCGCGTCGTGGGGGAGGAATACGCGGACGGCTCCACAGTCTCGTACGCCCACGACGCGCTCGGACGGCTCGCGAAGGTGGTGGACGAGAACGGGAACGAGATCGCGTTCGGCTGGGACAGGTTCGGTCTCGCCTCCCGCCTCACGGCGGCCGGGCAGCTCACGTCCGTGAAGCGCGGCGCGGACGGCCTCGCCTCGGAGGTCTCGTCCTCCGTGACTGGCCGCGTAGACCGCACCGTCCGCCGCGAGTCCGACGCGCTCGGACGCGTCACGCGGATCGAGTACGCGAAGGGCGAGACGGAGACGTTCTCCTACGACAAGTGGGGCCGCATCTCGGAGCGCACGCGCGGCGGCCTGAGGGAAACCTACGGCTACGACCACTTCGGGAGGCTCATGGAGAGGCGGGACGGGAACGGGATGTCCTACTCGTACGCCTACGACGCGTGGGGGCGGCGCACGTCGCTCAGGATCCGCCACCCGGACGGGACGGAGACCGCAGAGCGCCGCGCGTACGACAGGTTCGGGCGGATATCGGAGATATCGTCGTTCGGGAGCACGGTCAGGTACCGCTACGACGCGAAGGGGCGCGTGTCGAGGCAGACCGTGGACGGGACGCCCATCGACTTCGCGTACGACAGGCTGGGGAGGCTCGCGGGCAAGTGGCTCGGAGGGCGCGGAAACCCCGACGCGTCGGTGGAGTACGAATACTCCCCGGACGGACATATCGCGGCCCGCACGGCGAACGGAGTCCGGCAGGAGTTCGCCTACGACGCGAGGGGTCGCCTCGTTGCGGTGATGGAGAATGGGGCCGAGGTGGAGCGCTACGCGTACGACAGGGCGGGGAACATGGTGCGGAAGACCGTGCGGGGGAAGACGGTGGAGTTCTCGTTCGACGGCGCGAACCAGCTCGTCAGCTCCACGTCGGACGGCGTGACGGTGAGGTACGCCTACGACGCGGCTGGGCGGCTCGTCAGGGAGGGTGAGAGGGCCTACCGCTACGGCTACCTCGACAAGGTGCTGTCGGTCACGGAGGGGAAGAGGAAGCTCACGTACACGTACCACGTGGACGGGCAGCTCGCGACAGCGGACCTCGGCGGCGGGAAGGTTGAGTGCTTTGCGTGGGACTCTCTCGCGCTCGTCCGGCGCGGCGGCGAGTCGTTCATCTGCGAGCCTCACGTCGGAGGCGGCAACCCCATCGTCTCGTCGGAGGGGACGGCCTACCTGAACGACATGCTCGGCACGACGGTGGCGGCGAAGTCGGCCCGCAGGTGCTCGGCGGCGGCCCTGACCGCGTTCGGCGAGCCTTTGCCGGGCGCGGGCGGAGGCGCGTTCTTCACGGGCAAGCCGCAGGTCGAGGGCCTCGGCTACGCGTTCCTGTACAGGAACTACCGCCCGGACCTCGCGAAGTGGCAGACTGCGGACCCGCTCGGCTACCCCGACGGCTGGAACCGGCTCGCGTACGGGGTCAACTCGCCGCTGGAGGGCGTGGATTTGCTTGGCGCGGCGTGGGGGAACAAGGAGATGGTGGCATACTACTTCAGGTACGCACCGGAAACGGCAATTGCTTCGGCGGTGTCGCCTTGGCTGGGGTCGGTCTGGTGGACCGTCAGGCGGTTGACTTCAGATGACTATATCGACACCGATGTCATGGGGCTTACGGACAGGATATTTGGCGCAATGAAGAACTACGCATACAAGTCCGTTGGAGAATTTGTGCCCAAAAGGTTAGATGGCGACTCTGGTCGTCGATGGCGGAAGAACTTTGACTTCGGAGTCGATTGCGAGCACATTGTCTTTGCGTTAGGATGGGGGAGCGGAAGGCTTCTGGGCAAATTGAATTGGTCATGGCATACCACATATGAAAAGGCGGGAGACGTCTTGTACGAGATGAAGCACTACGAATGGTCTTATTCGGGGGATATGAGGTATTCCGATTCGTTTGAGGATCCCGTCGATGTCATGAACTGGCTGGATGAGCCAAATATCGAAGTTCCCGGCGGAGTCCCGTATGCCTACGGGCATACGTGGAGTGTCAACCTAAACGGCAAGGGTGTGATACCGCGCGTGATCGAGTGAAGAAGGAAGGGTAGGGAGTCTCTTATGGTGCTTAGGCTGATGTTTCTTGGAATGGCTCTGATTGCAGGGTGTGGAGACTCCGTCTGCAAGAGGAGGATGGAGATAGTCCCCGGACTTACGATGGAGTACTACACCCCATGGCATTCCCGTATTGTGTCGGGAAAGTATGGCGTAATTGCGGAGGGAAAACTGTTCTTGGCAATCTGCGAGCATGGAATTACCATTACCGGAGACGGCGGCAACGTGTATGTGGACTTGCTCAGGAACGTCTTGGACGAAAGAATTGAGACGCGGAGGCGGGCGGAGTCAGGCGATACCTATGGCACATATGACGCCATTTCGGCCATTGGTATGTCCACGGAGATTAGCCGCCGGGAGTTCGTTGGACAGATAAAGGCCCTTAAGGGCAGGGTCAGGGAAAGACAGCGGCAGGATGGAGTTCGACCCCTATGATGCGTTGTGGCATAGGCAGGAGTCCGTGTCGCTCCGCATTGAATCACGATGTCATGGTTGGCGCGGGCACGATCACCATGGGCCCCGTCGAAATCGAATGAGCGAGGTCGGCTGCATGCCCGCATCCATATCCAAGACATTGCTGGCCTGTTCGCTGCTTGCCGCGCTGTACATGCTCATCAGCCACCCGTGCATCGGCTTCGGTTCCATAAGGTGGGTGTATCTGGGTGATGACATAAGCGTGATCATGCGTCACGGGAAGAGGCTGATCGGGCCGGGAGACATAGAGCTGTGTGCGACGCCGGACTTCATCTACGGCCTGTTCTGCGACGAGGGCGACTGGTACGAAAACCGCTGGTTCGCGATCCGAAGGCGTGACGGGAAGGTGTACGTCAGCGGGCGGGCGGAAGAGATCGAGCGGGTGTTCAGGGCCTGCGGCTCGAAGGCGTCCTTTAGACTGAATTGGCCCGGAGGCATATACAGGACATTCCAGTCGATGAGGGAGGCGCTTGCGAATGAGTAGTCCCGTCCGGCAATTGCGCCGAAGTGGATGGGAGGCGAATTGGACTATGGCTGACCGGCTCTCCTTCGGCTTCGGCAACCCGAACCACGCGGCGTCGCTCGCCATCGCGAGGGAGCTCTTCGCGGCGGTCGCGGACGGCGCACGGTGCGCGGTGTGGGGCGAGGACGACACGCGGCGCGTCATGCCGCGCGGGGCGATCGACCCGGAGTTCCTGAACCCGCTCTTCAACTCCCGCATCGCCGAACTCTGGCGGAGGGACGCACCGTAGGCATCCAACGCTTTGGAAATTGGAAACAACCAACAAACAAAAATAGAGCAGGGTGCATATGTGGCCTTCGTTGCGTGAAAAGGGGCGATTTGGTATACTTC
>CAVJWR010000071.1:11756-16408 GCA_963653155.1 Limosilactobacillus gorillae | reverse complement strand
GCCCGGTCCGCGAGCCCCTTCCCAATTGTGGGTTATGGAATCGCCGATCATCACTATGTCGATCTTGCCGTTGTACGATTTCAATTCCCGCAATTTGGCCTCATGCCGCTTTGCCCACCAGTTCGGCGCAGGATCCCAGGAATGGAACAGCCCCTGATTCGTCCGAGGGATGGCCGCCAATGGCTTGGTGCGGTTCGGGTCTGTAAATTCGTTCATGCCGGATTTCAGCGGCGTTCGAATGCCATTCCACTCAAATTCACCCGTAAGCCCCGGCGGCAGAACCACCGTGCCTGTCGCCCTTCCATCATTGAACCGAAGCTCGACATACACATTCCCCTTCGGCGTAGGTGCGGTGGCCTTGATGAACTTCAGTCCACCTGGCTGGGGGGCGACAAGCACCTTCGCGTATCCATCCGCCGCCGGACGCACCCCGGCAACGCCTGTAATCAGATGGTAGAGCGGATGCGCACCCCACGCATGGCAGTCGCTGCGTGCGCGAACGCCCGGGGCCTCCAATGGCGTCTTGAGTCCATCCTTCACGTATCCGCGCCACAGGTCAAGCCGCTTCAGGAAAAGATCGGCGTGTCCGAACTTCAGGTACGTCTCGAAAAGGTAGTGCGAGAAATAGACAGTCGTTCGTGCGAGGTCAGCGGATTCCAGCAATCCCCTGAACGCCGCCTGTGCCTTGTCCTTCGGCAAAATGTCCGCAAGGAGCGTAAGGCACTGGGCATGTTCGGAGAAGCGATCCTTGCGGACCGTGTCGGCAAGCATCCCGCGCTCTTCGCTCCAGAAATGGCGTACGACCGCCTCACCCGTCCGTTGCGCCTTCGTGCGCCAATACGAAGCCATCGCCGTATCGCCCAGCGCCACCTCGGTCTTCGCCACCGACTGGAGCGCGGCAATGTACTGTAGATTGTTGAGTGCGGAAAGTCCGCGCCGCCCGTCAGGCGCATTCCCAAATGTATCCCACTCCGGTACCCAGTCCATGAAGCTCCAGCCTGGCAGACCTTCCACAAGTCCGTCGCGATTCTCGTACATGGCAAGCGCACTCATCGTCTGTCTAAGGCCAGGAAGCCTTGCCTTGAGCCAGTCGTTCGTGCCGTGCCACAGCACGTAGTCTCCGAACATCATCGCCCAGCACATCGAGTACGTCGCAGAGTCCTGTACGTTCCGGCTCGGAAAGTTCATCGGCACCATGCCGTCATCGCGACGGGCATAGTCGAAGATGCCGGCCGCGTAGCGTAGCGGACGTTCATCGCCGGACATCGCATTGAGGATCAGCATCTCCACTCGCGTGTCTCCCGGATACATCTGCTGTTCGAAATACGGACAGTCCATGAACATCTCGTGCAGACAGTTCTGCATGCCGCGCACGCAGATGCGCTGGACATCCGCAATCGACGGATCATCGCAGGCGAAGCGCATCTCAGGCTCCATCGGATAGCGCGTCTCGGCAATGGCAAGGCGCTTAAGCGTCAGCGGCGCGTCGCCAGTCTCCACGGAGATTTCGACCCAACGGCCAGACCTCCACCACGGCGTCGTGAACCGCGCCTTGTCGCGTCCGTCGCAAAGGAACGTATCGTCCATCGAGCGATCCACGCGCTTACCGACGAATTCGTTGCGGTTGCCCTTGTTCAGGTATATGTGACCCTTGTATGCGATGCCGTAGAGGCTTTCGGCCCACGCCCAGCGTATTTTCGCGCCCTTTCCGCCAACGACATCCAGCATCGGGAATGCGCAATAATAGTCCTCAAGATCCCAGAGTATCCGCAAGCGCGAACGCGGCGCGACTGTCAGGGCCTTGCCATCCTTCAGCAGCGCACTCGCTTCCGCGACGGCTGCGTTCGATGCATCGGACGCAGCGTATAGGCCATTCGTGTAGGCAATACCCGTCTGCACGGCACGGATCGCTCCCGTGTTCATGATGCGCTCCATGGGATCTGGGCGTTCAGTGGGGAACAGCGGCCACCCTGACGCATGGAGTCCATATTCCGAAGTCCCGATCGGATGCCGCACTATATCCACCTTGCGCCATGCGTCCACAGGAGGAATCGCATCAAGGAACCCGGTGCCGACGGATATCGTCTCTGCGCCAGTCATCGTGTCCAGGTCGGTGACACGCCCGTAGCGGATCGACTTGACCTCCGCCGCAAGCCAATTCGCCTTGCCGGTCGTGAGCCGTGAGTCGTATGCGCCCTCGGCCTTCAGGACAAAGCCATTGCGACCGGAGGAAAGTATGCTCAACGCGCCCTTCCGTCCAGGATCGAACACCACGGCCTCCATCCTGTGCGAACCAGCCGGAATTCCCTTAACCACATAGGATTCGTAGTACCAGCGTCGGGCGCACCCCTTGTGAGGGCCACGAGCGATCACCTCTCCGTCAAGCATCAGCACAAACCGGGCGTCAGCCGACACGTCGAACCGCAACGGCTTTCCGGCAATGGATTCGAAATCGCACTTGAACCGCACAAACGGCGTATAGTCGCCGCTGGCCACGCCCACGCCATTCAGCCACACCCATGCCGCCTCGTCGATTGGCTGAATCGGCACAAGGTTCGTGTTCCCCCGCGTGAAGCGCTCTTGGCGGAACGTCTGCCTGACCTCAAACGCATATGCGCTCCATAGCGAAATTGCCAGCGAAAAGGCAATCAGGCCCTGTGCAAGCGACTTTTTCCTTGAACACACTTTAGACTGTACTATCATCTGTCATTTCCTCGATTCTTGAACACCTCTACGACCTCTTTCCACGGCTCACCGCAGCCGCTGACAAGCCCGTAATTGCTGTCTTCCCCAAATTCCTTTCCGATGCCGAGCTTCGGCTCGTCGACCCACATGAAGTAGTCATCGCCAACGACATAGCCTTTCGAATCGAAGAAGCCGCAAAGGGTCTTGATCGCCCTTGCCCGCTCTGTCTGCGTCGGGAATCGCTGGCCCATGCCTTTCTTGCAGGGAAGCCCTGCATCCAATCCTATGAAGCTCCATTCGGTGATGAGGAATGGCTTGCGTGCCAATGACTGGTAGTGGTCAAATGTACTACTCAATTCGCGCCTGTCAGAGTGCCACACCCAGATCTTGTTCGACTTGAAGTCGATCCACGGATACAGGTTGAACGAGACGACGTCGCAATGATGCCCGGCGGCAATCCATACCGGCTCGGCCGCACCGCCGAAGCCGGCGAATCGTGCGCCCAAGACAAGATGGTTTGGATCCGCTTTCCGCACTGCGGCGCATGTGACGGCGAAATACCGTTCTGCGACAAGGGACAGGAACTCCGCCTTTGTGCCCTTGAACGCCTCAGCCGCCAGCCGCGCCGAATGTCCCTCAGGGAGCGACATGGCCGTATCGTACATCGCCTCTGCGCTGCCTCGCTTGTCTACCGGGGCCGTTCCCCACCAGGCAAGCTCGTTGTCGAGGAAGTAGCCGATCAGGTTGCGGTCATTCTTGCGCGGTACGCACTCCCGTTCGGCCCAAGCCTCGCATTCTCGGACGAAATTCGTGGAGAACACGTTCGGGAAGTAACGGCATGGCGTCTGTCCCGGTGCAATCCAGTTCTCGGACGGCTGGTTCTTTCCGCAGAGTCGCTTTCCGAAGTGAAGCGTATGCGTATGGGCAAAGCCTTTGCCAAGGAGGGATTCGTCGGGCTTGCCTGTCAATGCATTGAAACCCCAAGACTTCAGGCGACCGAGAGTTTCCCGTTCCCAGGCGGCTCGGTTGGGATAGTGACTGTCATTCCAGTCCCGATACGGGAATGTATTCAGTTTGCCGCACCAGTGTCCCTCGTAGCGCACGTGGTCAACACCCCGGATGCGAAAGGCCGCTCCGTTCGGGTCCACAAGCTGCCACCCCTCACCATCCATTTGCCTTACCGAGAAGAACCCGGGGGATGCGCCAGATCCTTTTGTTTGCGCCACCGCTTTGGGTTGTGGTTCGACATTCTTCATGTCACACCCGGATAGTGCCGCAAACGCAATCGGCACCAACAATGCGTCAAGCCATCTCATTAGACGTTTCATTCCAATCCCTTCGCACAAACCCTATTTGACTATGAACCGCATGCCGATGTCGTAAAAGAAGCGTCCAAGTTCGCCGCCGTCACTGTCGCCCGCCGTAAAGTCGAATTGCATCAAATCGGCATCGGCAGCAAACGTCTGGCGCACATCGCTCTCAGATGTGAGCGTCCGCCATGGTGCACCTTCCTTTGACACGTAAAGGGTACCGCCATCTGTGGCTGTCGCATAGAATCCGATAGGCATGCCGGAAAGTCCAGGCTTCGCCACTTTCACCGACAAGGCCGCATTCGATGGAATCCGCACCCCACTCGATGTAGCCTCCACTACGGGATCCGCCGAAGTGACAGTCGCAAGGCCGCCAAGCTTCTTTGAATAGAAGGACTTCCAGTCAGCCTCGTAGCATCCGATGTCGAGCTTCAGTCCATTCACGTATCGAGGACGGCGGGCACAGTCAATCGCATCTTCCGCGTAGTATTTAGGATACTTCGCCCGAATATCCGCCTTGCCACGGTCACAGGCGAAGCTCACCCCGGCTGTCGGTGCGCCAAAATCGTCCAATGCGACCTCTTCAGGCGTCCGTTCCACCGTATCGGCATCGCGCAGATAGAGATCCCTGCCACCCGGATAGTCAATTCCAGCCCT
>CAVJWR010000071.1:7478-11605 GCA_963653155.1 Limosilactobacillus gorillae | reverse complement strand
CTTCCCATATCGGCGATCTCGAACGTCTGACTGCCGTCAAGCGTCGTATTGTCGTCATCCAGCGTGGAGCCGATGAACCTGCTACACTGGCAGAGTATGGATGCCCCGCGATTGCGGCCGAAATAGCAGTCGTATGCATTGGCATTGCGCAGTGCCGCGCCACTGTCGGACGAGCGATTTTCGACAAACCGGCAACGCGTGTAGCTTCCGTAGAATCCGCCGCCGCCCTGCCTCGCGCAATTGTTGGAGATTATGCAGTCGTATATTTCGGAATTGCCGTTCCGTCCATAAATGCCGCCGCCACGGGAGTTGTCCGAGTCCGTCTTGGGATCATCGGCATGTCCATTCGTGATCGTGAAGCCTTTCACGGTCGCGAACTCATCCAGAACGACGCAACGTAGGCCATCAGAGCCGCAGCCTATGCTGTCGGGATTCGAAGGTTCCTCGCCTTCAATGAATGTCACATCCGGCCCATCAGTCGATACAAGCTTACGGTTCGTGGGCACGACCGCACGAGCCTGAACCGTGACAGTTCCGGCAACCGTCCAATATTTGGAATGATCCATCCTGCCCTCGTTGTAACGACCCGGACACGCATTCACGACATCCCCCTCGATAGTGCGGTCAAGTGCAGCCTTTAGCGTCTTGAGCGGAGCGTGCATGTTGCCGATCGCCGTGTCACTGCCGTTCGTCGCCACATACCAGTTGTTGTCGAACAGTGCGGAGACCGTGTGCGTCGCTGATGCAGACGGAACAGTCCACGTGAAGTTCGTTCCCGTGTACTCCTGCAGTTCACCATCCACGGTGAAGCCAAGGAACGGACGGGTCGGCGAAACGCTGAATTCGATTGTCTCGCCAACCTCGACAACCTGTGCCGACAGCGCCGGCACAATCTCCTGCCCGTCCTCTCCGCTTACGACGCTCACGACCGGCACAGGCGTACGGTAGGCACCCGGCGCGAAGCGTACGCTTTCCGAGAAATCGGGGAACACGCCGACAAGGTCGCATGTCGCGTACTTGTAGGCATCCGGAGACTCGTTCGCGTCATATCTGGCATATCCGATGGAAACGGAATCGGCACGCAGACGGAAGTCGCCATTCCCGTAATCCACAAAGCCAGCCCGCACATCCTTGCTCTTGGACAGAGCCAACCAGTCCTTCCCCTCTGTACCCATGAGTTTCGTGACGTAGGTTTCCTTGTCCCCGCCGTTGTATATCATTTTGTCGATCACGCATCCAAAGGCCTTGTTGTTGCGGAAGAAGCCGTAGCCGCAAACGATCACATTGCGCCAGGTGTTTCCCGTGGCATTTGTGATCACGCCATATTCGTTGGTCGCAACATTGCCGAATGTCGCTCCGCCCATTGCGCGTGTCCCGTCGCCATAGGTGAAAAAAGTAGAGTCGAACACCGTAGTCTCTCCCTCGTTGAACACGGCGACATCTTCCGCCTTTCTTTTGTTGAAGGCTACAAGGCATGAGGCGAAATTGGCAAAACGGGCATAGCTGCCACTGAGGGAAGAACCGTTCTCCTGTATTTTTGACCTCAAGAAAGTGACTTTCCCCTCATGAGATGCGCCACAGCCAATGGATGCATTTCCACTGACATTGTTCGAGACGATGCAGTCCAGTACGCTGAACGGTGCCGTAGCATAGATCGCGGCCCCCGAATTCGCCTCGCCGGAAGTTCCCGCATCGGCGCGGCCTCCGGTCAACGTGAATCCTTGGATCGCGCCTACCTTGTCGGAATAGAGGCACCGTGTCGCCCCGCTCCCGCATCCGAGAAGCCCTGAATCCGTCGCATCTGGATCGGGTGCACCGACGAGAAACGTCTCATCGGCTCCATCGACACCAACAAGACGAATGAATCGATTGTGGATCTGCACTCGATTGTTGAGCGATCCGTACGTGTTCGCCCCACCCATGTCATAAGTGCCCTTCTTCACGTTGATGATCGCATATGCCTGCTCTGAAACGGCGTCAACGGCATCCTGAATGTTTGCGAAAGCAGTGCTTTCCGCAGTTCCGTCCACATCTGTCACCGTCGATTCCCCATCGACCCACAACACCTGCGTGGCTGGACGTGCCGTCAGCCTTACAGGCGAAACGTTTTTGGGCGGTGCCATAAAGATGCAGCGTCCATCCAAAAGCGGAAAACGGCCCGGGCCGTCATTGGACGTGAAACCGTAGAGCGGAGCACCGGACTTGAATACTGGAACTATCTTCTGATACGATGGCCATGTCATCGCATGGTCGTAAAGTCGAGTTGACGCATAGCCGCAAACCTCGGTCACGCCATCGATCGTAATGGAGTCCCCCGCCTCCGGGAGGGCAATCTCAAGCCGGGCGGTAGGCACGTCAACCGCTTCCTGCACGGCGCCGCAGTGAAGATTCGCCGGATCTACGGCATTGCCGAAGTAGTCCTTATCGCGATAAGCCTCCGGAATGCGCAAAAGGAAATCTGCGGACGCCGCATTTACGGCAGGAGATACGGAGATTAGACGGTAGTCGCCCTTGATCGTAGACACAAAATCAGCTACCGTGCCGAAAACGCACCCTTCATCCGTGTCTGCGGCATACTTGTAAGCTTCTGCGATATCGGAAACCACATGGTATGCCTTTCCGCCTGTGCGAGTCGAACCATCACCGCCAAACCGATAGATGTAGCTACCCAGCACGGAGTTGCAGACTTCCATCTGCGAATCCGTATCGAGCAGATGGTGCAAGGCGACATTCGACACCGTACAGTGAATCATCGGCTGCGTACCTGCGATGAAGGAGCCGGACGTATTGAAATGGTGGTCGAGAATGCAGAAATAGAGTGCCGTGTTGGATACAATGGGATTGTACGACTCAACATCAAAGCCGGTTGACAGTCGACAACGCGCCGCCAGCATGCCGTCAGACTTGCCGCAGTAGAGCGAAGAACCTACCTTGGCCACGCATCCGATGAAATCGCAATCGACGATCTCCGTGCCAACGCCATCCGAGCATAGGCCGCCGCCATACCCTTTTGCATCCGAGGCGTTTGCGGTACCGCCGTTGACCACGGTCAATCCCGATATCTTCACGCCATTTGCCGTCACCAGAATGCCACGAACGCCGCTCGTCCCCACCTTGCCGTCCGTCGTTGCGCCAATGATGAACGTACTGCCGCGTCCGGCACCGACAAGACTCAGGTTGTCCTTATCTACAACCACACGACTTGGGCCAAACGTAGCATTGGCAGTGGATGTGCCATCCGTGCCGTATTCACCGGCGGCAATCGAGATGGTGTCGCCGACGGCGGATGCGTCTATCGCCGCCTGAATTGTGTAATACGGCCCATTCGCCTTGTCAACAACCAGCGTCTCCGCCGCATCGGCAGAAACCGCAACCGCAATTCCGACAGCCATCGACGTCAGTTTGCGAAGATTTATCATTTTTTTTTTCTCCACTTGTTCATGCTTATACTCCTGGTATTTTTACCGTGCCTTTAAGATTCGGAAGTTGCGTATCCAGTACTTGAGGTGCTGTCCTTTCGGAAGTCCTCCCACCCGGAAGCCTACAGACTGGTCTACGTCTTCAGGAAGCTTTACCCGCCGCCGTTCCCACTCGAACCCCGGAGGCGAATAGGGCGATTCCTTCACGTTTCCGTTCGGGTAGAGGCACATGACTGTGGTAAGGATCATGTCGTTCTCCACCTTGTCCTGCCAGCTCTTCACCTCAAACTCCACGTATTTCGCATTCCTGAACGACTCCCCATCGGCAAATCTGTGGACCGGGAAGAACCATGCCCCTTTTGATCCATCCCATTTCACCTCAAACCGCACAGCCCTCTCCTTTTCGTCGTAGGCGGCAGAATAGCTGTTCCCCGAATCATTTCGAGCCCAAGCCTCTGGACGATTGAGCTGTGGCAACTCATCCACCTTGCAATCCTTGAGGAAACAGGCGCGATTGAACACAGGTATCCGAACCTTGGATATGCGGCGACCGTTGAACGTACCCGCAAAATCAAACTTGAAGTTAAGGTCGCCATCGGTCGGCGGAACGTATGTAAGCCGTACATCCGTCTTTCCCCACGGAGGCAAGACGATCTCCGAAGGCGCATTGTCAAGCCTACCGACGCTTACGCTCACGCTACCCGTCTT
>CAVJWR010000071.1:2189-7468 GCA_963653155.1 Limosilactobacillus gorillae | reverse complement strand
CCTCCATGTCGAAAGCACCCGTGTCACTGCAAAGTTCGGCTATGCATTTGCCGCCGGTCACGCCAAAGTCGTTGCGGTCGATAAGCGGACGCAGCACGACGGAAAGATCCTCGCCTGGAAGTTTCTTATAGCAGGCGAGCGTTCCCGATGGAAGCGGAGGCATGTCAGCGGATAGCCCTGCAAGACCCGAGATGTATTGCGGAAACCGTGTGGCTATCACAGAAAGAGCGGTGCCGTTTGACTCAACCTCGCTTGGGGTTCCCATGACATCGACGATACGATAGCGTCCGCGAGAGGCCGATATCGATACCGTGCGGCGGCATTCCGAGTCGATGGAGACTGTCGGCCCTGCGCCTGTCTCAAGGTTGGATACGCTCCAGAGCGCGACCGTCTGTGTGCCATCCTTGCACCGATAGAGGAATGCGCGTACGCCTGCCGGCATCTTCATCTCGCCCAGCAAGACTGCATCGCCAAGCTCATGCGTAAGCGCCGACATGGCGGCGTGAATCGGCTTTACCGTTCCGTTCCTGCGCATCGACCCCCAATCGCGCTTGCCTCCCTGCTCATTGTAGCATCCAAAAAGGAAATACCAGTTCCTGAATATTCCGCCAAACTGGTGCAGTATGTTGCTCTTCGGATAGAATTCCGCCATGAGCATTTCCTGCGATGGGGAATGGCGTTTCAGTCCCTTGCGGTAGCAATCGACCTCTCCATTTCCGTCAAGGGCTGTGCTGCTTTCCGTAAGCCATACCTGCCAGTCTGGGACACCCGCCTCTTCGAGGAACTTTTTGACATCCCTGTGCCAAGAGTCATAGCCGCGCATCGGCACGTACGTGTGCAGGTTGAATGCCTGCACATACTTCGCGATGTCGCTGTCGAACATGGCCTGTCCGTACCCGTCATGGACTATCCCGGATAGTGATCCCGGAAGGATGACCATGGTGGGACTTCCGGCGCGGAGGCCAAGCGCAAATGCCTTCAGGGCCGCCACGTACTCCCAGACCGGTGCGCCAGACGACCCCAATTCCTGCTCATTCCAGAACTCCCACGCGTCGTAATATTCGTCAAATGCATGTGCCGCCTCCTTCATGAAACCGTAAAGCTCCATAAGGTCGGCAGGCAACGTATTCGTGCGGTGATTTCTGAGCCAGCGCGGACAGTCGTGGAACAGCCCCGTGGAGACGACGCCATTCGCCTTCATCCACTTCGCCGTATGCAGGTAGCGGGAAAAGTCGCGTTCGCCCTTCTTCGGTTCGATGAACGGTCCCCACTCAAGTCGCTCGCGGGTATGGACAATGCCGCACTTGCCGAGCAGTTCCGCAGTCACGCGGGGACAGTCCCCTTCGTACCACGGGCATTCATAGCTGCCTCGCCTCGAACAGCCCGATATGGCGGCATCGGCGGCAAAGTATGAGTTTGGATTTCGGCACCGATCCGCCGACACTACGCAGAAATCGAACGGTTCAGGCGCATCGCCCGTCGCATTGGAGCAGTTGACCCGATAGAATCCGGGCGGCATTGCGGGCAAGACAAGCTTGCCGTCACTTGGCCACGTGCCGACCTTGACAGGTTTGCCTTTCCAGTCTGAGACTGTCCAGTACACGGTGGATACGGAAGACGTAGCCATGAACGTAGGGTATTCCCTGTCCGTAAATGTCCACCCCGGCGTGTCCGTAGAGACCTTGACCCCACCATTCGCCGCCACAGACAACATGGCGGCCACAAGCGAGACTCTGCAAGCCTTAAGCATAATCGTTAAACTCCTCAGCGAATCACCAGACACAACCCGGCGATGCATCCGGTATACTCCGCGACAAGCGGCTCGCCAATCTCTTCGCCGTCCGCACCATAGAATCTCAAACGGCAAAGACATGTCGAGTGCTTGTGCCCGCACGGAACGAATCTAAACGTCTCGGATGACGGCACCTCGCCCTGATAGAGCGTAAAGACTTTCCTATTGCCGTCCAACCGCGTCTCGTCGTGCTCAATCACGATTGACGCAGTGCCTTCCATCCAGCTTCCAGAAACGGCCAACATCGCCGCATCGCGTTTCGTGGCGGCAATGCGGTCAAGCTTCCCGGATGTGGTATCGGCGAAGATCGGTTCCGAAAAGGCAGACCCAATGCTGAGCGAAACATCCTTTGAGAGTTCGCTTACCGTGACGCCATCCCGCACAGTGCGATGTATAAGACGGAATGCGCGTGTGCCATCGGACGGCAATTCCAATGGGAGCATCCCTGATGCATCTGACTCGGCGACAAACAGGGTTCCCGTCGATTCCGACTCCTGTCCGGCGCGAAAGACCGCAAGTATCTCAACGTGAGAACCGTCACCGTCTGCGGCGCCGTTCCATACGGGCGAATAGCCGACAGAGGCAGAAGGCGCAAGCAATGCAGAGCCAGAAAGGTCTATCGAGACTGGCTGCGAGACAGCGCTCTCGCCAAATGCAGTGATGCCACAGAGGGCAAATCCCGTCGCAAGAATGTTGTGCAATTTCTTCATGTCAAGGATTCCTTTCTTACTCGGCATTCACACAAATGCGAAAGCCATAGGCCGAATCGCCAGAACGGACAGTGCCATCCGAATTCAAGAATTGCGTCCATCTGCGGCACGACGAACTGACCGTGCCGGGGATTTCTCTCCATGAAGAGCCGCGACGGATGCCTGAGAACACCTGTCCCTTGTCTTCTTCAAAAGCCCATCTTGGATCTTCCGTCAAATCAGTTCCGAACGTCAATCCAGCCCACCCATCATGCTTCGCGCCATCCGGCACGAATTGGCAGACATTGCCATAGAAATCATAGAATCCCCATGGATTGGCTGGATAAGACCCAACCGTCGCCGTACCCTTCGTCTGATCCTGATTGCGGTCGTCCGTCGAAGTGCCGTTCCAATCGGCCGTCCGGGCATAGTTGCGGACTTGCGTCGCCGTTCCGTTGAAGTAGTACTCGCCCGTCGTTCCGGCCCGACACACATATTCCCACTGCGCCTCGGACGGCAACTCGACCCCTGCGATTCCGCTTTTCGACCTTAAGCGTCCGACGAACGTCGCTTCCCTGTCAGGCGAGGAAGTATCATCGTACCAGCCTTGGTGTCCGCGAATGCGGCTCCATGACACCTGTTCGACAGGGCGTACCGCGCGATATGCCTCATTCGTGAAGTAGCTCGGCCAGTCACCCATCACGCGTTCCCATTGCTTTTGTGTGGTCGGGAAGATTGCCATGTAGAATGCCTTAGAGAGCTTCACGGAATGCGCCGCAATCGTCTTGGCGCTTCCGGTTCCGCTTCCCATCGTGAACGTCCCTGCCGGCACACGCTTAAGCCACAGTTCGGTCGTGCGGCACGTGTCGTCCTCAAGATCCGGCGCGACGAACGAGTAGCGAGATGGATAGGAAGCCGCCTCTGGCCCAGCAGAAAGGTCAATCACGCGGAACACATCATCCGTTGCGGTAAACGGCAGAACTTCGGCCGTCACAACGAAATCATCTGCGATCAATTCTGGCGCATCTTGACCTAGATCCCAGACAAGCCGATGCCGTCCAGCCCCCTTGACGACAGGATCCGTCAACAGCGACTGCGCCACAAGTCCTCCGACAGGGCATCCGGCATAGCTGGCCGTCAGCCTGACCCTGTATTCGGTCTCGGCTTCGACATCCGACAGCGTAACCCAAACATCTACGCATTTACTCCAAGGCATCTGTGGCACGACGGATACGTCAACACCACCAATGGCAGAAAAGCCCACAAGACAGGCCAATAGCAGAAGACATCGTTTCATCTGAAAATTCCCTCAATAACCTTTTCGCCGCATTGTAGCACAAGACGCATCGAAAACAGTCTCTTTTGCGAAACTATCTAAGACGCAATTGCGAAATCATCCGTGGCTACCGATGGGTTGCAGTTATTCATCATTGAGTGAGACTGGTAGATCCATTCCCTTGAAATGGCGAATTGAAAATCAGGCGAGGCCATGGGCAGGTCACGGCTGGGGCGCATTCGCAAGGCCCGGATTCGGGCAGAGGTTCGTCTTCATGTCCCATTCGAGGTTGCGGTCGAGCGGGACTGGGTTGAGGTAGTAGAGGAAGCGCACGGAAATGATGCCGCGTTCGAGGTCTCCTTCAAACCTGAAGTCGCCGTAGACCTTGCCGTAGTAGGCTTCGGCAAGGTTGCCCTTCCCGTCGTACCTGGAGCGTATGCGGAACGTGTAGCAGCGGCTGTCGTCCGTGTCGTCGAAGCGCTTGCCGTACCATTCCCCGCCCATTGAGAACCGCTTGCGCCGCCCTTGCCGGCGGACAATGCGCCCGCCCCGCCCTTCATCGCTGCCATGGCGAATCCTGATTCCGGAAGTGGGATCGGGCTGCAATTCAAATATACAGTCATTCGTGCCTGTTGGACGAATTGTCTGGACCATATCGTAAAAGAGCACGTCCGCTTCCGCACGGGCGGCAAAGCTGTATTTCCGATCCTTGCCCGTGATCCGCAACTCCGACGCAATTTCCATGTCGGCGGTCGCGCCGTGCCCATACGGCGGCATCCAATCCCCCTTCATCATGTCGAGGCGAAGGACGGCGTTCGACCCCTGAAGTCCGAGCATCCCCTTGCGCCAGTTCTTCCATTCAACCTGCTTGACCATGAGTGGAATCGGATGCTCCACTCGCTGAAGCGCAATCGTGACAACTACGTTGTCTGGTTGCCAGTTGCCAAACATCGATTTACTGCGGAATCGATGACCAGACCCCTGCCCTGGCTTGTAGTATCCGAGCGGCGGCATCCTGACTGCGCATCCTGCCCTTCCAATGTTTGTCTTCCCGCGCAACCAACACATCCCAGCGGCATCTGTCGTCTGAAAATCTTCATTGACTGGTGCAGATTCCGTCCACACACGCCATCCATTGTCATTTCCAAATCCTCCGCGTACAGTAGCACCCTGAAGAGGTTCTTTCGTAATGGCATCAATAACATATGCGCCAATTTTTGCTGTATCGGAATATGCTTGCCCTATGTTGCAAAAACACAAGCCAACACAAGCGACCGCTTTCCTCATAACCTTATTCATCGACAACATCCTTACCATTTACAATTTTCTTAAAAAGTCTATGCGTAAAATGGAACGCCACATTCTTTATGTCAGAATGCTCCCAGACATCAATGTCTTTCTCGTCGTCATGCCTTGGCCATTCGCCAGAAGCACAACCCTGTAGATTTATGTTGTCGCTCACTCCCCGCGTCACGTTCCGTCCCGCCGCGAAGGACTCCGCCGGGATGGCGTCTCCCAGCAT
>CAVJWR010000071.1:0-2179 GCA_963653155.1 Limosilactobacillus gorillae | reverse complement strand
AGTTCGGCGTCCGCGAACGCCAGCACATTCGTCAAGGCCATTCTACCGGATTCTCATTTTAATTTCGCCTCAAGATTCGGGTCGTTGACCTTTGGATTCCTGAAATACTCAATGCGGAAATCGCCTCTACCGTTGTCACCCCATCCAAATCTGAGCAATGAAATCTTTCCGTAGCAGGCCTTTTTTAGCCTGCCTTTCTCGTCCATTTCGCACCTCGTTCGCACAACAAGCTCATTCTTCTTGGGGAACAGCTGCTCTCTCCATGTTTCTCCGACTTTCACCTCACTGAATGAAAAACTCGATAGATAGACCGCATTCGTATCTGCGGTGAATGGTCCCTTGAACTCGCTCTCACCTATCTTCTTGAACCAATAGCCGCCTGACGGAGGCGGGAACCGAATGCCGAACGAGGACCCATTGTATTTTCTGCGTACTTCTCCATCCCAGTCAAACTTGATCTCGAAATCTGAGACCAGCCCATTCCCATACGGCTTCACGAACGCCTCTTTTGCCATGTCAAACCCCATCCAGACATTCGTGGAGGCAATTGCCATCCAATGAACGTAATGCTGTTCAAGCGGAACCGGATTCACCTGCTTCCTTAACAGGATTGGCAATCTTGCGCCATAGGGCTGCCATTTGCCGCCAACAACAGCTTGCCCTTGCGCAAAACTTTTCATATAGCGCTCGATGCGTGATTCATAATAGCCGTCACATGAAACGCTGACATGAACGTCAGCGCTGCATTTCCCCTTTGCCATGCAAAGACCGCGTGAATCCGTCTTGGCAGAAACCGAAAACGTGCGTTTTCGATCAACCTGCCAAAATGCATACTCGATACGGGCATTGGGCACTGGGATACCGCATTCGTCATGCACAAATATCTCCAGACAAGCGTCAGCCCCGCGAAGGACAGCATCCGCCAGAGAGTTACCTGTGACTTCAGCACCGTATGACAAGACCATCGCTCCTGCCATAAAGGCAATACGAAAGTCATTATTCATTTCAATTCTCCTTGATCAACAATCGACTGTATGATTCGATGTACATGGTAATACGACATGTCCTTAATATCGGAATGAAGCCATCGCTCCTTGTACGGCTCGCCCTTTCGTCCCCAACCATTCGGTCGCAGGCCAATGCCATTCTCGTTCAAATCGACGTTACCACGAAACACCCTCTCGACAGCTGTTCCGCCGACAGGCTTCGAGACGGCGGGCACGTTGTACGCCCGCGCCCGGAACACGTCGGCGGCCGGGCTCGACGGGCGGTGGAACGCCTCCACGCCGTGCCCGAACACCGCGTTAGTGACGATCGACCCGTCCCCCAGCCTCTGCCGGGCCTCGTCGGGCGTGCAGTCCGACTCGAACCGCCAGCCGGCCTCCAGCGTCGCCACGAGCGGGTCGACTCCCTTGAGGACTTCCTGCTTCTGCCACGCGTAGCGGTCCAGCGTGAGGTCGTAGGGCCTGTCGACGGTCAGGAACGGGAACGACCACGAGAATGAGATCGGCCACCTGAAGTTGATCGCACCGCTGAATGCCGATGGGATGTCGCCGTCGGCCTCAAGCACCTGGTCGCCGGTCGAATAGTAGTTGTAGACGTCAGTCCGGTCGCAGACCTCGGCGAACGCGTCCCTCCACTTAAGTCGGCTCCTGCCGTCCGACGCGGGGAAGAGAGCGTGCCAGTTCGCGCACCAGGCACCGGACGGGTATGGCTTCCAGCTGTCGGGAACGTATTTGCCGACATTGTCCGCCGTCGCCTGAAGGCCGCCGTCGAAGGCCTCGGACGCGACGGCGGCGTTCAGCATGAAATACCTGTCGATGGACATCCCTTCCTGGATCGCCTCGCAGACGACCATGTTGCCGAGCGAGTGCGCGGCGACGACCTTTGTCCCGGACACCGAGTTGACGAGCCCCCTCAGGCAGGCTGCCGTCTTCTGTGCGTTGAATGCGTTCATGTGGTACGAGAACGCCGTGAGGAGGCCATCATCGCCATTCCACGTGACGCCACAGTAGCGCGCCCGGAAGCCCGCCCACCACAATCTCTTGAACATCGCCCGGTTCCACGCACGGGCATCGGCCTTGGACACGTTGAACCCATGGAGAAAGAAGAAGTGCCTGTCGCCGGTCTCGGCGTCCGGCATGTTCGGCGGCTCGCCGGGCAGGGCGGGCAGGAACGG
>CAVJWR010000070.1:0-16447 GCA_963653155.1 Limosilactobacillus gorillae | reverse complement strand
TGTCGTAGAACGGGACATAGGTTGTGCCGTCAATGGTAAGGTACAGCAATCCGCCAATGCCGCCCGCACCCTGCAACGTGCCGGACAGGTCCTTACCCCAGTAGTAGCGTATGGTTGACGTCATGCCATTCGTGTATGCGACACGTTCCTCGACGAGATTCCAGTCATCATAGAAGAAGGTGGTTGTCGCCTCCGCAGTCACTTTCTTCACACGGCGAGACTTCACATCGTAGAAGTTGGTGACGAGGGGAATGTCGTTCGATGAAACCGCCGTTAGCCGATTGGCGGCATCGTAGGTGTATGTCCAATCGCCACATTGCGCCAAGTTGCCATCAAGGTCGTGCAAGAATTGCGTGTACTGATTGAGGCAATTCGCCGTCCAGTTGGTGGAATTTCCGATCTCGTCATAGCCATAAGCAACGGAAACGTCAGAAACGTTTGCCGCCGTCACTTCGCTGCGGGCATTGTAGCTGAAGATGTCATTATTGCGCGTTGTCGGCCTGTTTAGGGCATCGTACGTGTACGCCAGATCTTCGACTCCCATGCCATTGGCGGTACTGGAAATATCAGTCACAAGCGAACGGCGGTAGCCGTCTCTCACCATACTGCGGGTGAATGCCACGCCATTGGAGAACGTCAGCGTGTAGCCCGTGTCCAGCCCATCTGGCGTGTATGCGTAGGCCACGACGGCCTCGGGGTTCGAGACCATCGCAAGCCGCCCGTCTGCATCGTATCCAAAGGATTGCGCGTAGCCATCCCCAGACAGCGCAAGCGACGAGACCCGACCTTGCGCGTCGAGCGTACGCACGAGCGTCGCCGACTCGCCGCCGACCGTCCACGCCTCGTTCGTCGCCATGCCGCCATCGGCAAGGGCAAGCGTGACGGTGGCGTTGCCGTTCGCCGACGAGACGATGCGCCCGAATGCGTCTCTCGCGAACGACGCACTGTCCGAACCGTCAGATGAGAGACGCCCGACGATCTGGCGTCTGGAATCGTAGACGTTCACGGCCCACCGCCCGCTTGCGCAGGTCGTGCGGAGCGGCAGCCCGTCGGGCGTATGGGTGTAGGCGACAGACGATCCATCGGCGTAGGTCTTCGACGAACATAGACCCGTAGCCGCGCCGTACGCCCAGCGCGTCACGTCCCACGCAGTGCCATTCCGCGTCGTCGCGAGAGACGTGCGGCGTCCCGCAGTGTCGTATCCGTAGCGCACGGGGTATGTCGCGCCGTCCTCGGCGACGACGTTGCCGACTGCGTCATAGGCCGTGTGCATCGTCTGTCCGAGGGCGTCCGTCACGGCGACGCGGCGGCCCAGCGCGTCGTAGGCATACGTCTCAGTCACGGCATCCGAGCCGTTCGTGTACGTCGAGACGGATACGGGATCGCCCGCCGCGCTGTAGACGGACTCTGACACGGAACGCCTGACGCCCCCGACCGTGCATTCGACGCGCACGTTCCGCCCGAACGCATCGTAGGCGAAGTGCCGGGTCTCGCCGGATGTCTCCTGCTCCACGGCAAGACCGTATCGCGTCCGGCGCACGACGGACGGCGCGACGGTCGATGTCCGCGTTTCCGTCACGCGCCATGCCACGTCCGACGCGTCGGTCTCGTATGTGACGTCGCTCCGCCGCGCCACGCCGTCCGCCGCCGTGCCGACAGGCTCGCCGCATGCACCGTACAGGTAGGCGGTCGTCACGCCGGACCTGGAGTCGGTTGCCGACAGGATGCGGGACGAGGCGCCGTCGTAGGCGTACGTGATGGACGAGAGAGGCGTCTCGGCCGACGCCACCCGCCCAAGCCAGTCGTAAGTGGTGACAGAGTTAGTGACCGTTCCGCAGTCGGAGGATTCCGTGACCACGTAGGCGACGCGCTTTCCGTTGGCGGCGTATTCGTCGAAGCGGCGCTCCTCCGTCCACGCGGTCGCCGGGGACGGCGACCCTCCCGTGTACGGGCCGAGCCCCAGTGCGCCCCACTCGCGGCGAGTGGACGTGCCGCCGCCGAAGTACGTGCGGCACGTCGTCCTCAAGATCTCGACGCCGTTCGTGAACGCTGTCTCGCACGTCTCTATGCTGTCTCCAAGGATGCCGGTGCTCCGGACCGTCACCTTGCCGCGCTCGTCGGTGCTGACGGCATAGTCGTCGCCACCATAGGGGTAGGCGGTGGATGAGACGGAGAGCAGCCTCGACGGCGGGGGCGCCGTCGCCACGATGGCCTCGCCGGGCGCCGTTCCGGCATACACCACCGTGTTCGTCTCGCGCCCGAGCGCATCGAAAAAATGCTGCGTGACGCGATGCTGGCCATTCGTGGATACGTCGGCGAGCCACACGTCCTCAATCGCGTTGTAGAGGTGGTCTGTGCCCGTCTGCGCGGAGCGCAGCGTCTTGCGCCCTTCGCGGTCGCGTTTCCAGAGGAGCCGGCAGCAGGAGTAGGCGTTCGTGAGCGACGTTCCGTCGAGGTAGGCTGTGGAGCGGAGGCGATTCTGGCTGTCGTAGACAGACCGCTCGTCCGCGATGACCGTATCGCCTTCCGTGAGGCGCGTGGTGCGTCGGATAACCGTGCCGTACGAGGCGTCCCGATCTGTGATCTCGTATGTCGGGAATGCGGTCGACGGGGACGGCGACCCTTCCGCGTTCGGCCCGTAGCGGCGCGTCACGCAAGACAGGACTTTACCAGAAAGCGAGTAGGTGTTGACGGTGAGTATTCCGTCCTCGTCAAGCGATTCGGCGACGGCGTTGCGCATGAGAAGCGGCGTTCCGTCGCCCGTGTCCGCGTAGGTGATCTCGTAGAAGTAGGCGTTCGCAGGATCGCCGATATCCGCACTCTGCGCCGCGGCCCGCCACGTCTCCTTTTTGATGGCGGCGTAGCCGTCCCGCGTCAGGCGCGTGTAGCGCGTCCATGTGCGCCCGATGGCGGTCGCGACGCCGCCTGTCACCACGTATCGCGTCTCGGCGCGCACTTTCGCCGCGTCGTCGGAATGCGCCGCATCGCCTGCGAATGGCGTGAAGCTGCGGACGGTCACGAATGCGTCGGCAAGAGTGGAGATGCCGTAGAGTCCGTTGGAGACCACATATGGGAAGGATGACGGGATATCGGTATCGCCCCTCTGCTCCACGCGCAGGGTCTCATGGCCGTTCGCGTCGAAGTCCGTGTAGACCCATGCGCGGGCATTGCCCCACACGAGGCGAGGCTGGCCATGCCTGCCGGAATGTTCCGGATCCACCCAGTAGTCCGCCCAAGACATCTTCGACTGCCGACCGGTCGCTTCCTCCCGGAAGGTCTCGCGGAGGACCGCATTGTCGAACTCGCCGATGCGGCTCCGCTCCGTAGTGACGGACGAGAGTACGTTGCCGGACGAATCCGTAGTCGTGCGGGTCTCTGACTTCATGCCGCCCCCCATGTCGGAGAAGCCGCCAAGCGTCTCAAGCGCAGTGCCCATCCCCGCGATGTTGTCGAACCGCGTCCAGTCGCCGTCGGCGCATGTGTACGTCTCGTCGGACATGACATTGCCGAGGCGGCTGATCTTCCTGAGGCGGATCTGCGCCTGGCTACCCCCTACGTTCACGATCTCCCACGTGTGCTCAAGCGTCTGCGCCGCCGCATCATAGACCGTCACCTTCGCCCCATTGGGGATGTCCGAGATGCGCAGGTCGCGCCCCCTCTGATCGCCGCACACGATGCGCCGCACCCCGGACGAGGCCGTGTCGGCGATGTGGGCATCGGGATGCCCAAGGACATGAAACATGGACTTCGAGATGGACACCGGACCGTCAGTCGAAAACCACGCGAACCCGGCGACCTGTCCCTTGACGGGCTGACCAAGCGGTATGCGGAACTTCAGCGAGCCGAGCGAAGTCCCCTCAAGCGAATCGCAGTTCCCGCCGGAGCAGTCCAGGTCGCAGCTGTCGCATCCGTCCCCAAGATAGTCGACGCGGTAGCCATAGTCGCACGCGGAAGTGTCGTATACGTGTTCCGCCGTGCCGGACCATACCTCGACGCCATCGACGTACACGTAGCCCCTGCCGCCGCTCGCCGAAGTGGTGATCGGCCATGCGTCGTCCCCCGCGCCGCTTCTCACGGCGAGTTCGCATTCGGAGGCGTTCCACCCACCGTACCAACCGTGATACCACTTCGTCCGCAGGCACCTGGAGTCGAGCGGATAGCTGTCGTCCTCGCTGTATTCTCCGTCGCCCCAGCTGTAGCCGAGCCCATCGTTGCTGCAGCCGTGGCCGAAGCATCTCCATACGCAGTACGGATCCAGGACAACTACGGTTCCGCCGCCGCCACCGCCGTTGCGCGGGGATGCACGACGGGGGGAGCGGAGCGTCCGCATCTCCGGCATCCCGAGCGACAGGTCTGGCAACAGGCATGTGCCGGGTCGATTGGCGTAGAGCGTTCCGCCGGACGCATCCCCGTCGAACGTGAAGTCGCCCATGTTGTCGAACACCGTCAGGTCGCATTCGTCCGCTCCGGGTTCGACATTGCACGGACGGTGCGAATGGCTGACCGAAATGCCGATGGAAGAGTCCGTGCCATCCCTGAACACGTGGAACATGTCTCCGCTTTCCCCCGTGATTTCGGTTCCGCCATCGACGGCCATGTCTGGCACGTAGGCGATGAGATGGATGGGGGTGGGAACGTACACTATGTGCGACCCCGACGCGGCGCGGAGGCGCAAGGTGATCGCGTACGGCATGTCGTCCGCCGCAAGCGGGATGCGGAGGCTGTCGTCGGATGGGGATGCCATGGCGGAGCCGGAACAGCCCGTGTCCGTCTCCCATTCGAGCGACATGCCCATGAGGCTCCATGCGGCGGCGTTCGTGGGCGATGCGGAGAGGAAGAACTGCTGCCACGCACTCGAACGGCATATGGCGAACTCCCGTTCCCAGACGATATCCGTCGCGTCCGCCGGCCATTCCGCGCCGAAGCTCCCGAAAAGTCGCCACGAGGCGAGGGCGTTCGTGTGCGACACGACAATGGGCGAGGCGACGTTCGTCGGGTTGATCCCACAAAGGATCTTGGCTCCTATCGAGAATCCGGTGGAGTCCCTGTACGACGCCGAGCCGTGCACGTTCGTGCCGCCGAACCAGTAGGCCTCGTATGCGTCCGGGATGCCATCGCCGTCGGCGTCGTCCATGGGCGTGGGGACGAGCGGATCGGGGTCCGATCCGTCCACAAGGCCGTCACCGTCGGAATCGCGGATGCGCGGGTTTGTCCCTGCGGCGACCTCTTCGCCG
This sequence comes from Limosilactobacillus gorillae, assembly GCA_963653155.1. Taxonomy (GTDB): domain Bacteria; phylum Verrucomicrobiota; class Kiritimatiellia; order RFP12; family UBA1067; genus UBA1731. The sequence continues at coordinate 11,213 of CAVJWR010000070.1, read as the reverse complement.
TCCGGCACGCCGTCATAGTCCGTATCACGCGCCATGGGGTCCGTGCCGTGGACGAACAGCTCCTCGGAGAGGGTGAGCCCGTCGCCGTCCCTGTCGGAGTCTGCGGCGTCTTCCGGCGAAAGCGGGTAGAATGCCATCGACGTGACGTTCGTCGGCAGGACATTGGTGGTCCACCCACCACCGGCGAAGGATGCGCCGGCGATGACGCCGGGCACGGTTCCGGCAGGGAGGCGCGAGAGGTCGTACCGGTAGGCGAACTGGCCGTCTCCCCTGAATTCCGCCTGGAACGAGACCGGTGCGGCGGCATTGCGGCCGAGCAGCGCATTCCGCCATGTGACGAGAAGCGAGTCCCCCGGCGTGACCATGTACCACATCTGGCTCGGCCTGTCCGGCTCGGCGAGCCGGTCCCAGTTCGACTCCGGCACGATGCCGAGCGGCGCCCTGAACGGCGCGAACCACCCGCCGCCACAAGGCATCTCCACCCATCCGCCGGAATGGACGCGCAGGGAATCCACCACGTTCGTGCCGACCCTGAACGCCCAGTTAGTCGGGGATACGTACGTCCAGCCGGTCGCCGAGCCGAACGCCAGCCACTCGCGGCATACCGTGGCATTGGATGGCGAAGAGAAGCCGAACGTCTCGTTAGTGCCGATGCGGGTCATCACGAATCCGCGTCCGAAGTCCTCCGCCGTGAGCGTACGCGCCGCGTTCGTGGAGGCGCCATTCCCGCCATCGCCGTCGCGTCCGCCGCCGGGCTTAGCGCCGGCGATCGTCCACAGGGCGGCGAGGAACGCGCCGAGCAGGATCCGGCCCGCCTTCGGCTGGCGGCGAAGGAATCCGGCGGCGGCGCGGACCGGGCGGATTCCACTCTCGCGCATGAGCGCGGCAAGCCACGCGACGGACGATGCGGCAAGGCCGGAAACGAGAAGCGACAGCCATATCCTCTCCGCCATGGCGTCACCTCAACCTTACCGTGAAGGACTCGCGGCTGGATTCGCAGCGGACCGACTCGCCCTGCGCACCGGCTCCGCGCCGGACCACACGCATCACGTCCCATTCCCTCCGGAAGAGCCATGCCGGAGGCGGCGACGAGGACAGGCTGGCGAATGCCGCGCCGCCCCCGCACGTGGCCGTGAAGCCCACTGGGACGGAATTCGTGTCGAGCCTCAGGCGGATGTCGACGGCGCCACGGCGCGGGCCGAAGGCCGTCTTTTCCTCAAGCCGCTCCCAGGTGCGAACGTTCTCGATGAGGCACAGGCCGTCCCGCAAGCCGTAGACCGTCTCGATCTCCCCGGTGTCGAGCGCACCGTCGCCGTCCGCATCCCTGCCAAAGCCCACCTCAAGGCTGCTTTCGAGGGCTTCATCCAGCCGGAGATGCAGCCTGAAGTCACGGATGCCCGCGCCCGTCCGGCGGATTGACACGTTCGTAGACGCCTCCGTGTCCGCAAACGGCGACACCGGCTGCGTAGTGACGCAGACCGTACGGGCGATGACGATTCCGGAGAGGGCGACAACACCCGCCAGAAGGGCTATCCTTCTCATATCCATTGCTGCATTTCCTCAGTTCTTGTATTGCGCCTTTTGTGGGTTGCAAAGTGAGTTTGTATTGTATCAAAACATACCTGCTACATCCGAAGCAATTTTGAAATTGACGATCTTCATCTGCTTTCTGCGCATGTATAGGGCAGTTGTGACTTAGCCCGCATCGCGGTCTTTTCGATGAGCCAGCGGGGGATCCTCTGAACAAACTGCCTCAGAGCGTAGATTTCAACAGAGACTTCGCGCGATGTTGGGAGTTCGTGCGCACATGGTCAACGAACAGCGCGGCTATCTTTGCCGCACCAAGCCTGGTCGGATGCGCCCAGTCCTTCCCATCCTCCGAAAACATGTACCACTTCGCCGAAACTGCACTTCCCGCATCGCGAACCGCCGCAAGCGAAAGCGAATTGAGATCCACGATAGGCACGTCGAACTCGCGGGCGACACGCTTCATTGCCGCCACCCAGCGGGCAAGAGGATTCTTCTCTGGCCATTTTCCGGGATCCCTGTTGTAGAGGTACAGCGTAATTGGCGTCACGAGCAAGGGCTGTCCACCGCAACGCCGCACATCGGCAACGAACCGCAGGAGGTTGTTCATATATTCCGTATCGGGATCCGTCTGCCGATCAACCTTCGGGTCGCTCGCCTTGGACATGTCGTTGTGTCCGAACTGTATAAGCACCCAGTCGCCCGGACGGATCCGGCCTACGACATTGGTCTTCCATTCGTCCATGTAGGTCTTTGTGGAGCGTCCTCCAATCGCGCAATTCACGATCTCTACGTCATCCGCAAGATCGTTCGCCAATGCCTCTCCCCAACTGCCCTGCTTCGCCGTTGGCGCACGATGCGCCATGGTGGAGTCTCCCGCAAGGATCAGGCGACGCTTGCCGTCCGCAGACCGAGCCAAGAGTCTGTCGAACCACGTGAAGGACGGCACGAGCATGGCTACCGTCTTCCCCTTGACGACTGAAAGCCGCGAATTGCCCACCTTGGCCTGATACGCGAGAGGACGGGACTTCTTCGGGAAGTCTCCGTCAATTCCGGCAAAGCGGAACGCGGGCGGCACCTTGCCCTTCCCCTTGATTGCGCCAGCGACCTCGTCTGGAATGGCCGCATCGCCGACCAAGGCTGTAAACGAGTCTATCGCCACATCCACACGCGGATTCTCAAGCGCCGTCGCCAAATCTACAGGCACACCTCTCGCCGCAATTAGATTCCTTACCGGTCTTGTCGGCATCACGGCAGATACGCCGGCGAAACGCGTCGGCGCCTCGGCGAGCATCTCAAGCGCCACGGAAGCGCATCCCCCATCGCCCTTTACGTAGATGCGGTCGGCATCCACCCGGTCCGCAACGGAGTCAAGCGCGGCAAGGACGCCTTTGGCATCCCTTGCGAACGGCGCAAGCATGGCCCAGCCGCGCTTGCGGCATTCGGCAAGGATATGCTCTGGATGCCGCTGTGGCGTTGCACCGGGCCACACGACGAGCGGAGGCTTCTTGCCGTTCGCGGGAAGCGGACAGAAGAAATACCCGAACGGCCTCGTAATTCCAGACCACACCATTTCCTTTGACCTTTCGTCCGAACCGGCATCCTTGCGCACAACATCCGTGAAGTCGGTAGCCACTTCCGCATCATCCACGACAATCGCCGGACGCGCATCCTCGGCGGCAAGGCGGACGGATAGGTTCTCGATCCGTACACCATCGGCGTGTCGGACGTAGAACGCATGGGCGGGCAGAACCTGCCCATCAAACATATGCGCATCAGGATAGCGATCCTCCTTTTCCGGCACGGGGAACATCGTGTCCTCCAATGTGGCTTCGCCCGGCAGATTCAGCGTCACGTTACGGATTGCGACATTCTTCGGCCTCAAGCCGGGCACACCGGTTATCGAACAGGCGATGCGGCTTTCCGCCGTTGCCGTCACATTCTCGATGAGGACATTGCGCAGGAAGGACTCTTCCCCATTCTGCGGTTCGTGGCGGCGTCCAAGGCGCACAAAGATGGGGGTCTGCATGCCGGACATCCGTATGTTGCGGATCTTTACGCCATCAAGCATGCCGCCATCCACGCATTCCACGGCAATGCCCGCAAGCCCCGTCAGATAGTTGGTGATGCCCTGCGAATCCTTGCGCCAATCGAATCGGCCTTGCGCCGAAGGCGGGCCTATCTCGCAATCGCTTATCGAGATGTTCCGCATGAGGCCATGCGTCTCTGTCCCGAACTTGATGGCGTTGCAGCTTGAGCGGAGACGGCAGTTGCGAACCACGACATTCTCCACCTCAATGTCCTTCGCGGGTGTCTTGAACACGAGAGCGTCGTCATCGGAATCTACATCGCAATCCTCTATCAGCACATTCTTCGACGATATGTCCATGCCGTCCTGGCAATGGTTTACGTGGCCCCATATCTTCACGCCTCGTATCACAACGCCATCGCATCGCTTCGGATTCAGCGTCCAACTGCCGCCGCATCGGAGCGTCACGCCCTCGACACGCACGTTACGGCAACTGAAGAAGTTCACCAAATGCGGACGGGATGACGATGACGGCATGAAGCCTCCGCGTCCATCCAGCACGCCTTCTCCCTCTATCGCGACGTTCTCCGCGTTCTCCGCATGGACGAGGGCCGGGAGTTTTGCCTTCCTGTATACGGATGGATCGGTGTCACCGAGAAGCCTGACCCCCTTGTCGAGGTGGAGCGTGACATTGCTTCTCAGGGCGAGCGGGCCTGTCTCCCAATCCCCTTTGGGCACCACAACCGTTCCGCCGCCATTGGCGGAAGCCTCGTCTATCATCCGCTGAAGGTTGGCGGGATCGAATCCCGCATTGGCAAGCAATGCGGCTACCGCCGCGCCGATGGATACAATGGCTTTCTTCATTTCGTCACCTGATTATTACCGTAAGGCCTAGAAGGTTCTGGTAGAACCCGAATAGTTCGCCATATCCGGAACCTGAAAAGGAGAATTCCAGCGGACGCGGCGTCGCCATGCCGGAATATTCCAATGAAACGGATTCGTCCGTCACCGAAACCGGATGTGTGCCGACTGTGCCGAAAAGAGTGCCGCCACCATCGGCGAGAAAACCGCACTTAAACTCGGCCCGGCGGCCATCTTCGCCCGACGACTTCCATTCGCCGCGCAGGACATCGCCATCGGCAAGGCGAACGCGTCCATCGACGAGCCGGACATTTGCCGACACGTTGGTGACGCTGACGCCCGGCCCAATCGCCTCGGAGTATCTTGGGCGCCAATCGGCCTCTGCCGCGCCGATGTCTATCGCCCCGTTGTAGATGCGCTGTCCGCCATTGATGTCGCATGCGCCAAGCATATCCATGTCAACGAAATCAAGAGTGCCGCCATCCACCGCAATGTTGCCGCCGATTGCAGGCCTGTAGTCCGTCGTGAAACTGAGCTTATCGACAGATGTGGTGACGCAGTTGCAAAGCGAGATGAAATCGTCCCGTGCCATGTTGCTGGCCATCTTGCCCGTCACGAAGACGCAATTCGTAAAGCCCGACGGATAATAGGCGGTGGCGCCGTCCACGAACCCCTTGATCAGACAGTTGACCACTGGGCCATATGGCATGGCGAGCACGGTAGCCTCTGTGGCGCAATCCTCAAGCAGGTTGTCGCCGCCAAACGTGCAGTTCCAGAGCCCTACGGTGTTTTGGACGGTGTTGACCCCGCGATTGTGGTCGAATATGCATCCGTAAGCCTTGCCCTGACTGCGGGCCGCGCGATTGGCGGTAGCCCAGTTGTCAAAGAACCTGCATCGGATGGATATTCCCTCATGCATGCCGCCGCCTCGCGTAGCCGCATTGTTCGAGACGACGCAATCGACCGCATATCCTGTGGAATGAGATTGGATGCCGCCGCCATATCCCGTTTGCGAATCGTCGTTGCAGTTCGCCCGGCCACCGGTCACGGTGAAGCCTATGAGACGCGAATTCCTCGCCAACACCACTCCTCGCACACCGTCAATGCCGCGTCCCTTGCCGTCTGGATTTGTCGTCGCATCCGCGCCGACGATGACGGTTGACTCCGGCCCGTTGTCAGCGACAACGGTGACGCCCTGGGGAACGACAAGGCGGGCCTGAAGCCCCTCGCCCAACTTGGAGCCGAAGTCGTAAACGCCCTCGTCCGCATGTATGCAGTCCCCAGATATGACGAGCCCCGTCTCAAGCATGCCACCCTCTCCGTGGAACGACCGCTTCGCGGTCTCTGGGCGAAATCCGTTGCCGCCGTTGTCGGTGGCGTTCGCGTTCACGTACCAGTTTGTCGAGAACACCGGCTCTATGGAATACGCCTCGGTGACGGGTTCACCTGCCGCCGGAGCGGTGAATGTCCAGCGTTTGCCGTTTTCCACAGTCTCTTCCACGCCGTTGACGCGAATGGCCGCAACTGGCCTCGTGGCAGCAGATTCGTCGTAGGAGACCGTGACAGTCTCTCCCGGCTCAAGCGCGTTCACGCCTGATGGAGTAAGGACGACGCCATTGTCGCCAACCACGGAAAGCCCCTGCTTGAACGTCTGAATCGCGCCGACCGTAGGCTTGCCGTCCATGAACACGATCGGATTGCCATTGAAGTCCGGAGAATAGTCCCGCGCCATTCCTTCATACGACACGCCGCCGCCAACGCACGGCGAAGTGGAAAGGATGCGGTAGTCGTTGTCGGAAGACATCCCGGTGCCGGGATTCGCCAGCTGCGGATCTTTGACAATGCCATAATTAAGCGACACACCCGGATTGTATGCGTACGTACCGCCCCAGCCAGACCATGCCGCCGTTGTGGTTGCCGTGCGGTAGATGATGGAGTTCGTCACCCCCACGCTAACCGCAAGCGTGTCGCCGCTTTGCGCACCAATCGTCGTACAGTTGTAGAAAGCCGAATTGAAGCTCATCATCACACGATTGCCCTCTCCGGGGATGTTGTAGTCGAGCAGGCACGAATGCACCTTCGCATAGCGGATGCCACCATTCGCGCCATTGGATGAGGTGAATCTGCACCGCTGGTACGTGCCGCCGAAAGCCGCGCCGCGATATCCGTAGGAATTCTCTATCACGCAGTCCGTGACCCACAGCTTGCCGACGAAATGCGATGAATCATAGACGGCACCGCCATGGTGCATCGGAATGTTGCCTGAGCCATCCCCTTCGTATCCAGTTGCGCCATTGGCAAGGGTGAATCCCTGCACCGCACTGTATGTTCCGCCAGTGCACGCGACGCAACGCATGGCGGCCGGACCGCGCCCATATCCGTCACCAGCCGGATCGGCAGAATCCTTCCGTCCCCAAATCACCGACTTCCCGGCGCCGGCGCCAATGATGCGAACCGACTGCTCCGTTATCGAAACGCGATTCGTGACGCCAGCCGCCACCTGCACCCCATCATCGCTGTCGTAGTCGCCCTCCGCGCAGCGTATCACCGCCCTTACGCCATTCCCGACAGAAGAGACCGCCCTTTGGATCGTCTTAAGCGGACGTTCCTCCGACAAGCCATCGTTGGCGTCATCGCCATTGGGATTCACATACAGGCAACTGGTGGCCTTAGTCAGCTGATTGGTGTATACAAGTCCCGCCTCCGGCGCCATCATCCAAAGCGTATCGTCCGGCATCGGAAACATGTAGATGCCGTCTCCATATCCCTTGCCCATGCGCTTGTATCCGAAAAGGTGCTCGCCAGCGGACATCACCGCCCTCACGTTGAACTGCCTGTATGGCGTGTCGGATACAACGTAAAGTCCATCGTAGCACACGAATGACATCGGTCTCATTCCATCAATGGCGACGATGCCGTTCACGAACCGCAGAACGCCGCCCTGCGGCATCGGCGCGACGGACTGAATCGCGCCAGTGGCTATGGGACCGTCATGGGCTATGGCATTGCCCATGAAATCACGCCAACGGTCTACGCCGGTCGGCAACGTCACCGCCGATGCGATGTGGGCGGCATCGCCAAGACCGAGCGCGTCGCTCGTCGGCAACGGACGGAAATCGCCGAACAGAGGATTCGCGAGCTGCACCGGGCTTGCGTTTGTGATGGAATTCCCTATCGATGAGAAGAACGTCTTGCCCTTTGCGTTCGTTCCGGCGGTAAAAAGGCTGTTGTCGGCCGTATGCAGTCCAGTCTCAAGCGCATCGCCTATTACGCTGTTGCAAACCGCAAGGCAGTTGAAAAAGCGCGTCTTCTCTGTAGCGACATAGCTGGCGTCATTCACCGCGAATGTGCAATTCACGGCAGTGCCTGAAACCACCACACCGCCGCCTGAGCCGCCACGGTTCCCCGTGATGACGCAATTGAGGAAACGGGACGAATTGCCGGCAGGGCCTTTCTGGGTTGCGGTGTTATCGACAATCAGGCACCTCACGGCAAGCGCATTGCGCAAAGCTCCGCCACGCACGCCTGTGCAGTTGGTTACGACACAGTCCACAAGCGCAGATACAGCAGATGACTGAAAACCGCCGCCGTCCGCCCGCAGGGCATTTTCCTTGTCAAACGTCGGATGCGCCGCACCATCCGTCAAGGTGAAGCCCTCGACTACGGAATCCGCCGCCGTCGAAAATATGCACCGTACCGCGTTAGGCCCGTTCCCATTGGTGTCAACGGCAGTCTTCGCATCCCTCGCACCGACGATGAACGTCTTGGCCGCGCCCGCGACAGACTTCAGCGTTATTCCCTTTGTCGCAAGGTATACGCGATTCCATCCATCATCGGCAGAGGCTTTGCCGCCCGCATCGTATCGGCCCTCGGCAACCAGCACCGTATCGCCCTCGCCACAGGCATCCACACCTTCCTGGATCGTCCTAAATGCCTTTGCCCACGATGTTCCGTCATGCGCGGCATAGTCGTCGTCCGAACTCGCCATGTAGGCACAATCCACATAGTTCGTCGCGGCTCCTGCGGCAAGGCAAAGAGTTGCGCATACAATCGACAGCAATGCACGAATCATGGTAAGGTCTCCAGTAGTGTGAATGCGATGATTGTACCAAAATCATTTTTTTTTTCAACAAGACCTCAAACTTGCCACACGATTCTGCGACGGCATCGCCGCGCTTGAGTGTGCGAAATCAGGTCTCTTCGGGCTTCAGGTATCGCAGCAATTCGTCGAAGCGGTTGATCTTTATGGTATAGCGGCTTTCGCGCAGATGGCCGAAGCCGAACGTGCAGAATGCGGTCTTTACGCCTGCCGCAAATCCGCTCTCCATGTCTGTCCAATTGTCGCCCACCATCCAGTCATGCGACGAGAGCCTGTGCCCCCTCATGCGTGACGCGCATTCGCGCAACGGCATTCCCGAGGGCTTCATCTCCACGCAGTCTCCGCCGGCGATGACCGCGTTGCCGAAGTAGCGCAGGATTCCGAAGTGAGCCAACATGTCGCGGGCGGCGAAGTTAGGCTTGTTTGTGTTAACCCCCATGAGCCAGCCCCGGTCAGCGAGCTCTTCAAGCGTGCGCCTCACTCCTGGATAAAGCGTCGTCTCATCCGTCATGTGTGCCCGGTAGTTCGCGCTGAACTGAGGCCACAATTCGTCGAAGCGATCCTTTACCTCCGGAATCGCGTTCTCCAGCAGGTAGCGCGCCCCGCAACCGACGAAGCCGATTACGGTATCCTGGGGCAGCGGCTTCAGCCCAAGATCCATCCGCGTGAAGTTGACCGCGCTCGCAAGATCGGCGCGTGAATCGAAAAGCGTTCCGTCAAGATCAAAGAATACCGCATTCATTTCGCCACGTCCTTTGGCTTCTCAAGCAGGAATTCCCTCAACCAATCGACATCCTTCTGGGTGAAGCCAAGTGAAAGGACATACGCAAGGATGCGTTCGTTCAGCGTCTTTCCGGGATAGGCATCGAACACTTCGATTAGATGGTTGAAGTATGTCTCATGACGAAACATTATGTTAGGGTTGTGGAAAGCCGTCACCTCCCAGTCTCGGTATATCTCATCCTCATCCACGCCAAGCAAACCCTCTATCACTACCGCCACCGCACCGGTGCGGTCCGCGCCCGCTATGCAATGGAAGTCTATGGGATAGTTCGCCTCGTCCAGAAATACGCGAAACACCTTCTTGAACGCTTCGCGTCCCGCCTCCCTGCCGAACGCCGCGTATGCACTCGAAGAGATGTTCACCCAGCGGACATCTGGGCCAAGCGGCGATCCGGTCATGCCATACACCGCACGAGGCTCGCGGAGGTCTATGTCTGTTTTGATGCCGAACTGTTTCCTGGCATAGGCGCGAGTCCTGTCGTTGAGACGGTCTGCACCCGGCTGCCACTTCCTGACGAGGTGCGTGAGATCGGCTTTTTCTGGCTTCCCGGCGTCAAGACGCCTCTTTATCTTGGCCGCATCCGCACGAGAAAGCTCAGGGACTGTCGACATAAGCGTTCCGTCCCTATACATCTCAAGGACTTGATCCTTCGAATAGAACCTATTTGCGTTGTTGTTCAGGCCACCCGACCGGTACACAAGGCCCTGCCTGATGCGACGGCCATCAAACCCGATGCGTCCCCCTATGTCGCGCATGTTCGGCACGCCATCGAGGCGCACGAGGCGAGGGGGTATATCCTCCGTGCGGAATGTGGCCTCGCCGGTCTTGTCGCCGCCCGCGAGCGGACAGCGCACAGTCCATCTGTATGTCCGCGCGATCTCAAGGTTGTCTATCGCGATCTCACAGGCGTTGGTCGTCACCTCAAAGGCGGTCTTGCCGGTATCGACGCACACGACCCTCACTTCATATTTTGCCTTCGCACTTGCTGGTTCAAGGGCTTTCCACCGCAGAACCGTCTTCATTGGCGTCCAGCCCCACCGCGTCATCGGCTTGCGGTTGGCCTCTTCCGCCATGAAGGCGATGCGCTCGGCCCTCGGTTTGGCGAGAAACGCCTTCTGCTCCGCATTGAGGATCGGCTGGAGAGACCCTTCAGGCGGGGCAAGCATCTCTATTCCGGCCGCAAACAGGCATGCGGGCAACAACAGCAGCAAAGTCATGATCTTATTCATTTTCCGCTCTCTTTCACGTGGCATTCAGACGCCGGATACGTTGCAGGGGGCTTTCGCCTTAACGGCGGCACCCCTATTCGACATCTTCGACTTGGGGCGTATCGGCGTGACAGGAAAACTTCCATCGCCCCAAGGTGCGGCAACATTGCCCTCGAATGGACGAGCCAGCGACCAGTCCGGGCCAAGCCTTTCCCTGCGCATAAAGTCCCATCGTTCGATCAAGACATGGTTCCTATGGAGTGAAAGCAACGACAGCTCGCAATTCGGGCGCCGAAGCGGACCTGTGCCGTCTCTGGTCGCCCCGAACACGCAACCGCCGGCAATCGACGTAAACGTGCCGCGCCAAAGCGCATGCTCATCCGAGATTGAACGGTGAGAATGCCCTGAAAGCGCAATCGCGTTCGGATACGCCGAAAGCATGCGAGTGGAGGTGCCGTTGTCCGCAGAGACCCGATGGAAGAACACCGTATCCTGAAGGTGCGGATGCTGCACATAGAAAAACGTCTCGTCCCTGCGAATCTTCCCCCGCAGCCTCTCGAAGAACGCATCGACCTTCTGCTCATGCCGCCAATGCGCTATGACAACCTTGTAGCCGCATATCTCCTTCATGCAAAAGTCATCGCCTATAGGCTCGCCGAAGCACCGCTCCCACGATTCCGACGGATGCGAGAATATGGATATGGC
>CAVJWR010000069.1:0-16602 GCA_963653155.1 Limosilactobacillus gorillae | reverse complement strand
TCGAACCCACAACCCTCAGATTCGTAGTCTGATGCTCTATCCAGTTGAGCTACAGCCCCACACGTGGTGGAAAACGGCGCATATTGTATCACGTTCCCGGACGGCGCGCAAGGGGGTATTTGAGATTTTTTCAACGCGCGAAGATGAGGTCGTCGGGCGGGTAGGCGGAGAACGCCACCCGGCGACCCGTGACGGGGTGCGGGAACGCGAGCGACACGGCGTGGAGGAGCATCCGCCGGGGCGGGACGGGACGGTGCCGGTCCGCCGCCGCGTCGCCGTAGAGCGCGTCCCCCACGATGGGGTGGCCGAGGTGGGCGGCGTGGACGCGGATCTGGTGGGTGCGCCCCGTCTCGATCGTGAACTCGACGAGCGCGAGCCCGTCGTGTCGCTGCAGCGTCGTCCAGTGCGTGACGGCGCGCTTCCCGTCCCCGCCCGGCCCGACCACGGCCATGCGCCGCGCGTCCCAGCCCTTGCGGCCGATGAGCGTTTCGAGCGTGCCCTGCGCGGGCTTCGGCGCGCCGTGCAGCACGGCGAGGTAGGTCTTCGTCACCGCCACGTGCCCCTCGAACGCATGCCGCAGGGCGAGGTAGGCGCGCTGCGTCTTCGCGAGCACCATCACGCCGCTCGTCTCGCGGTCGAGGCGGTGGACGATGCCCGGACGCTCCGCGCTCCCCACGCCCGCGAGCGCGGGGCAGCGCGGCAGCAGCGCATCGACGAGCGTGCCGTCCGGATGCCCCGGCGCGGGATGGACCATCATCCCCGCCGGCTTGTCGACGACGAGGATCGCGTCGTCCTCGAACAGCACCTCGACCGGAAGCGGTTTACTCATACGCGAGCGACGGATCGAGCGGGTAGCGCCCGAAGTTCGCGCCGTACACGGCGAGGCCGCCCTTCTCCGTCTCCAGGCGGATCGTCACCTTGCCGTCCTTCCCCTTCGCGAGCACGTCGGCGGGGATCGGCGCCTCCACGAGCCAGCCGTAGCTGCCGGCCTCGTGGAGCGTCCGGTCGCGCGGCTGCGCGAACCAGGAGAGGATGCCGCGGTGGTCGGCCGGGTCGTCCTCCAGCTTCTGGGTCTTGACGAGGACGCCGTTCGCGTACACCTTCACCACGCTCGGCCACTTCTCGTCGCTCGTCATCGGGTAGGCGTTCGGGTTCTTCGCGCGGTTGGCGAAGCCGCCGCCCAGCATGCAGTCGAGGTCGCGCACGCCCTTGTCGAGGTCCTTCGTGTCCTTCGCGTTGAGGCGCTTGGCGGAGAGCTCGGCGCGGAAGGTGGCGGTCTTCCCGGCGGACACGCCCGTGAACGTGTACTCGAAGAAGCCCTTCCCCGCGCCGTTGGCCTTGAGGCCGTCCAGCACGTTCCACTGCTTCTGGCTCCACGTGGCCTGGGTGAAGGCGGCGGGCGGGACGGAGACGACGTTCGCCGCCGCCTCGCCGCGCGTGACGAAGCAGGCGAAGTTGCGCGCGACGATCTCCGCGCCGTCCTTGAGGACGAAGCAGACCGTGCCGCACGCGGTCGTGCGGGGCAGCGCGACGGGCACGTCGAAGAGGCGGCCGTTCTGCCACGAGGCGGCCGTGAAGGCGCCCGCGTCCTGCCACTCCCCCTCCACGGGCTTCCCGGCCGCGTCCCAGGCGCGCACCCGGTAGGCGACGGCGAGGCGGCGGCCGGCGTAGCGGTCCGTCGTGAGCGACACGTCCACCGGCATCGTCCAGGTCCCGCCCGCCTTGAACGCGCGGCAGAGCTCGGTGTCGAGCGGCAGGTAGGCGTCCGCATGCCAGTCCGTGAGCGAGCTGCCGGGGAAGAGCTCCTCGATGCCCGTGTACTTGGGCGTGCGGTCGAAGCGCACGTAGCCGTTCCACTCGTTGATCACGTCGTGGTGCTCGGTGTAGAGCCAGCCCCCGCACTGCAGATGGCGGCGGAAGGCGTTGATCATCAGGTGGTAGTCCCACGACCAGTCGCAGTCGCCCGTGGAGCCCTTGTAGCCCCACACGTTGCCGCACTCGCTGTTCATCATCGGCGCGCCGCCCTGCACGAAGCCGCCGATGTAGTTCGCCTTCGAGCCGGGGAACGTGTCGCGGCACCAGGCGGCGACGGCCCCTTCCCAGCGGTAGCCGGGCTCGTAGGCGTGCCAGGTGTTGAGGTCGGTCACCACGTGGTCGCGGTTGCAGGGCGAGTTGTCCTCCACGAGGCGGGTGGGGTCGAGCGCCTTCGCCTTCGCGTAGGCGTCCGCCACGGCGCGCTGCACCCACGGGGCGTAGCGCTTCGCGCGGTCCTTGCCCCAGTTCTGCCCGTCAACGAAGAGGCCCCACGTCTCGTTGAAGAGCACCCAGGAGAAGATGGAGGGGTGGTTGAAGTCGCGCTTGACCATGTCCTCGAAGCAGAACCAGTGCTCGCGGAACATCGCCTCGGAGGCGGGGCCCCAGGCGCACGGCACGTCGGCCATGATCAGGAGGCCGAGCTTGTCCGCCCAGTAGAGCTTGCGCGGCACCTCCACCTTGATGTGGATGCGGTTGCCGGAGAGCGCGAGCTTCTTCGAGAGCAGGATCTCGTTCTTCATGAACTCGTCCGAGGGGAACGTGTAGAACCCGCCCGGATGGTAGCTCTGGTCCAGCGTGAGCTGCAGGTAGAGGGGCTTGCCGTTCAGCGTCACGTAGGGGTGGTCGGTCCCCGGCAGCTTGCCGACCGACACCTTGCGCATGCCGAAGTAGGTGCGCACCTCGTCCGCCTCCGCCGCGCCGGCTTCGCGTCCGCTCGGCTTCAGCGCGCAGACGACCTCGTAGAGGTAGGGGTTCTCCAGGTCCCAGAGCTTGACGTCGCGCAGCGCGATCTTCGCCTGCGCACGCATCTGCCCCGGCGCGAAGGCGACGGTCGCGGGCTTGGCGCGGTCCTCCTCGCGGAAGCGGACCTCGAACGCGAGCGGTTCCCTCGCCGGCGCCCCCAGGCGGATGTCCGCCGTGACGGACTGGCTTTCGATGTCCGGCGTGAAGTGGACCGTCTCCAGGAACTCGTTTCCGCGCGCCTCCAAGTAGACCGTCTGCCACACGCCGCGCGCGTTGCCGTATCCCTGCTTGCCGTAAAGCCGCCAGCTCGAACCCGCCCGCGCGGCGGGCTCGTCCCACGCGCGCAGCGTGATCTTCTGTGCCTCACCCCACTTCACGAGGTCCGTCAGCTCGAACTCGAACGGCGTGTAGCCGCCCACGTGCTCGCCGAGCCGGGTGCCGTCGAACCACCCCGTCGTGTCGTGGTCGCTCGCGCCGACGACGAGGAAGACACGCTTCCCCTTCCAGGCCTCCGGCACCTTCACCTCGCGCCGGTACCAGCCGATGTCCGCCTCGTCCTTCACGCCGGAAAGCGCGCTCCCCCACGGAAACGGCACCACGATGAAGCGGTCGAACTTCGCGTTGTCCGCGTCGAACCACTTCTCGCCCACGCCGGCGTCCGCCTTGTCGAACGCGAAGCGCCAGGTCCCGTTGAGGTTCAGCCACTCGGTCCGCTCCCAGTCCGGACGCGGGTGCTCCGGCAGGGGGATCCCGGCGCAGACCCCCAGGGCCACGCACGCGGCCACCAGCATCGTCAGTCTCTTCATGTCGTTTCCTTTCGTGCTTCTCGAAACTCTCGGCACGCCGCAGGGCATGCGGCGCACAGTCTACCACATCCCCGTACTTACCGCCATTGGCAGTTTTCAGGGTCGTTCAAAATCATCGTAAGACACGTTTCATGTAGCCGTTATAATGTGTGGATGAGTTCAGGGGCGCCATGCCCGGAGCCGGTGAAACTGCTTCCGGGCCTGGCATTCAAAAAGAGCCTTTACGTTGAAAGGAAAGTAATGAAACTGCCATCGCACGAAGAGTGGATGAACGACAAGCTGATTGACACGGTGATGAGGGCGAAGGCCTGCAGCCGCCCAGATGCGGTCGCGCACCTTGAGGAGAGGTTCTACGCCATGGAGGCAGCGGCGAAGAACGGCGCAAGCGACGAGGAAATCGCCGAGGCCGGGATGCCATTAACGCCAGGGGAATTCTTCGCGCTTGTATTTTGGGACACGCTAAATGGCAGGTAACCCGCAAATAGCCAAACGTGAAATGTGTTGATATAAGTGGTTTCAGTTAAAAGAAAGGATCATCATGTCGATTCAGGTTGACAACATAGTCGGGAAGGTCGTTGAAACCAAGAAGACATTCCCAGTACAGTATTCGGCGTATTACTTTGCGCCTTTGTCTGGAGGAGGTACCATTGAAGTCCAACCGGGAATAAAATTCAGAATAGCCGGGATGGCAGGAGACGGCGCTTATGCTTGCGAGGCGCTTGATGATGAATTTGTCAGAACGACCGAAAAAGCCGAGTTGAAAAGCGTCAAACCTTTCATACGAGCAAGGTTTGGCCATATTGACGGATTTTACTTGCCCGTAACGGCGCTTGAAGACGGAACTGTTGAGATCGTGGATTGGGTGGAACCCAACACGGCGGAGGCTTCTTCCGAAGATGACGAGGACGAGGATGACGAGTGTTATTGGGGTGAGGATGACGAATGTCATTGGGGTGAAGAAGAGGAAGAGAGGGATGAAAGCGGAGAAGAGCTGATCTGTGGTTATCCGAATGGCTATGCCGTTGGTGAGCCGCACGATACCTATTGTGTAATAGATCTTTTGGCAACCGATGGCGGAAATCCTGTCTCATATCTCCACGAAGTTCCTGAAGTGGGATGGACGGACGAGTACAAAACAACGAAGATTGTGCTGAAGTTGATCAAAGGTGGTGAATTTACGATGGGGAATGGCGAGAAGGAAAGTGTGAAGCAGGTCAACCCACCTCATTCCGTAAACCTGCCCAATGACTTCTATATGGGAATATTCCCAGTGACGAAGAAACAGTTCGGTCTTGTTGTTGGCGGTAGTATATCGAATGACGATGAAACGCTTGACACGGTTTCGGCCGCTTGTCCCATGGACAACGTGAGTTATGATGACATTCGCGGCCATATGAACGGATTCAACTGGCCGGAATATTCTGACGTTGATGGCGGGAGTTTCCTCGGTTCTCTTCGCAGGCGATGTGGAATCAAGAACATTGACCTTCCGACTGCTGCACAGTGGGAATATGCCTGCAGAGCCAGCGGCACCTCCCAGCCAAATGCCGATGAGATGGTGAAGCTTGCGTGGTCGGAAGAAAATTCCGAAGGGCAGTCCCATCCAGTCGGTCAGCTTCAGCCCAATGCATGGGGATTATATGACATGCTCGGGAACGTCTGGGAATGGTGCTTGGATTGGTATGGCCACAATACCGGAGCTACAGGAAGTACACTCGTTTCGCCAGCCGGGATCATGCCTGAGTTTTCCGGGCAAGCGTCAGTATTTCCTTTCATGGCACCCTCCGGACAGCATGTGAGGGAAATGAGAGGCGGCGGATGGAATGTCCCCGCCCTGGCTTGCGATGCGAGTACCCGTGGGTCAAGCGGACCATCTCGCGGTTATGACTTTGCGGGATTTCGACTGTCCATTACGCTCCAATGCCCCGAAGACCATGAAGATGCACGGAAATGAAAAGTGGACCGTTTTGGTCAGGGGTATCGGCTCACGCGACGTCGAGGCGAAAGCCGTCGACGGCGCGTATGCCGCCGCGATGGATGAGTTCGGCTGCAGGCTCGATGACATTCTGGCGGTTTTCAGCCACACGCCGATTAACATAAAGGAAAGTAAATAACAGGCGTAAGCAGCGACCTTCGGAAGGGCACCGTCTTGTGTCTCTATTCATCGACGAGAGAGACTTTTACAAGCCATCTTTCATGATCAACTGGATCTGTTCTGCGCAGATGCCCTCAAGCTGTTTATCGCCACCAACGACACAAGTTGACGCTGTCGCACTCATCTTTTCCAGCAACGCCGCAAATTCCAGCAGTTGCGCCCTGTTCGTTGCAAGGACTTCGTGCCGGACACGTTCGACATCCGCACCGTCCCGACCATCGACAAACAGTTCAACCGCACGTGAAGCCTCATTCGCCGGAGAGCGATACGGCTCCAGAGAGGCAATCGTGGCAACAATGTACCGATCAATGTCCGCACCAGACTCAACGAATTTCCGTAACGCACCGCCAAGCCCACTCATCTTCTGAAGAGAACGGACGGGGGCTGGATCTCGATAGGAAAAGCACTCCACCAGTCCGTTTGGCGTCACCCACATCATCACACCATACGCCCCGCCGATCTCTCGAACCTCATTGTGCAGATATTCAAGAGACAATATCTTCGCCGCCACGCACATCGCGCCGTGCCTCGTGACACCATCGGGCAACTTGGCGACCCAAGCCGCAAAGCCGGTGTCCCCGTCAATCGAAAATCCACGCAGATCATTTGGAACCGTCAGAATCTCCTGCTTTTCGACCGCGCCACCTCCGAACGAGGCCAACAGTTCATCAATCGCACCGTCAGCAAGATTGTCCGTGTACGAGACAACCATTCCGTCATGTCTGAACAGCCGCGAAGGCACGTCTGCATACCATTTCACAAGCGCTTCGTCCGCAGATGTCTCTTGCAGCCACCGCAGTTGTCGTTCCCCATGAAGCAAATCGGACGACATCCAGCGTTCCCCAACGCCTCGCCTGGCAGAACGCAACGCAATGCCACGTCCGTCTCGCGAAACTTCACGTTCGTCGGCAATCTGCTTCTGACGCAACACCGTCTCGATTTCCGATCTATTCTCAAAGCGCGTGTCGAGCAACACTTCTTTCAGCAATTCAAAGGTAGCCGCTCTTCTTTCAAGCAGCGATGCAACCGAGACCTTGAAATATCGTCCGCGCTCCGTCGAGACCGTCGAATACGAAATGCGCCCGATGTTCGCCGCGATTTCCGTCTGCAACTCAAACGCCGAGTGCCTTGACGTCCGCAGCTTGCCGTGCAACTTGGCGAACAGCGGCATCCGCAGCAATTCCTCCGCAGTAAAGCCATCCATCGGGAAATACAGGATCAGGTAAAATACGCCATCCGCCGTCATCTTGGTCTTGATGCGCACAATGCCATTTGCATTCTGCATCTCGGAAGAAACCGGGATGCCGTTCGGTGAAAGTTCCGCACTTCTCAAACGAGGAATCTTTGCAATGTTCTCCAAAGAATCCTTGCGCTGTTGATATTCTTTCAACTTCGCCACATCTTCCTGAAGCCGTTCAAGATCGGTATCGCTCATCGCATCACGAACCGCCGTCATGCGTCGCTTCTCCTCTGTCGTACGACGTTTCTCCAGCCCCGCATCAGGGAACAAAACGATTTCGGCATGGTGCTTGTTTCCAAGAATCTTGTCGCGAACAATTGACTCAAACATCCCTTTGGCTACGCCTGCCTGCAACTTGGAGTAAATGGCGGCAAGCGACATCGACGCCGCCGGATCGCCGCCATAAAGCCAACGGCGAAATGCCCTTGAGAAGAATACCAGTCCCTTCGGGCGACTTGTATTCAATTCTCGCTCGGAGAACTCGTCTCGATTAATCAGGGCGTTCAACCGCTTTTTGTCGAAGCCCTTTTCGCAAATGTCCAGAAGCGTCTCTCTTATCGCCTTGCGACATTCATAAAGCTTATCTTCAGACGTGTCCTTCAAGACAATGTACAATGGTATCTCGTGGTAATCTATCCTATCCATCGACACGTCTCGGCACAGCTTCTTCTCCAGTAACGCCTTCTTCAGAGGTGCCTCGTTTGATCCGCACAAGTATTCGGCAAGCACGTCAAGAGCATGGCAATAGACGGGATCCTTCACCAGCCCAACAGACCACCCCTCGACGAGAATCGCCTTGTTTTCGCATTTTGCAGACTCATACGGAAGGCGCAACTTCACGTCAATCGGCTTCTGAGACGGGATGTCGACCTTTACATCCAAACGGTCGAATTCTGAAAGATACGAATCAAGTCTCGCAAGGACATCCTTTATCTGAACCTTGCCGTCGATGAAAATCTTCGCGTTTGACGGATGGTAAAACCGCTTGTGGAACGCACAGAACTTCTCGTATGTCAGCTCAGGTATCTTTTCTGGTCGCCCGCCGGAATCGTGTCCGTAAACGATGTCGGGGTAGAGCGCACTCGTCAACTCGCGATAGGAACGACGTTCGGGCAGGGCAAAAACGCCTTTCATCTCGTTGAAGACCACGCCGTTCACGGTCAACTCACGTTTGGCATTGTCCCACTCGTAGTGCCATCCCTCCTGCCTGAACGCAGAGGGATCCTTAAGTGCGAGCGGATGGAAAACGGCGTCGAGATAGACGTCCGCAAGATTCAGGTAGTCCGCGTCGTTGCGCGTGGAGAATGGATAATACGTCGCATCCCGCGACGTCATCGCATTCATGAAGACACGAACCGAACTTTTGCGCATCTCGTCGAACGGACTCTTTACCGGATACTTTTCAGATCCAGCAAGAACCGAATGTTCGAGAATATGCGCAACCCCGGAGTCATCCTCCGGCAGGGTCTTGAACGCAATGACGAACGTCTTCACCTCGTCATCCCGCTCAAGCCAAACCAATTCTGCGCCATTCTTCTCATACGTCATCCGCCACATCCGCCCCCCAACATCAGGAATGTCGGTGACGGAATCGACATGGAAGCCTGACAGCGTTACCCCAACCGTAATCATAGATAGCAATCCGTTCATTGCTTTAGCGTTTCAAACATTTTATCGGCCTAATTTACTACGGTTGTTCAGGAAGAAGTTCAAAGGCATCGTCAAGACCGAGGAGCGCGGCGACAACCAGGTCGGTCACGCTGTCGACGTCCTTCAGGTCGATTACCTCCACTGGGGAGTGCATGTACCTCAGCGGTACCGCGATCTGGACGACCGCCGCGCCGCCATGCTCCATCTTCAGCGACCATCCGTTGTTGCCCGCACCCTTCGGCACGCCCCGCACCTGCACGGGGATACCCTTCGCCCGGGCCGTTGCGAGGAAATGCTCACGCAACCCCCGGTGGTAGATCGGCCCAACCGCCAACGCGCCGCCGGCGCCCAGTCGGATATCGCCGATCACCTTCGCGTCATCGCCCTGCACGTCGCCGGCGAACGCCACATCGCAGCTGATGCCGATGGCCGGATGGACGGCATAGCTCGCCAGGCGCCCACCCACCAATCCGATCTCCTCGCAGACGCTGGAGACGTAATGCAGATTCACGCGTGGCGGTTCGGCCGACGTCGCCAAACGGATGAACGCGCGGCACATCGCAAACGTGCCGCAGCGATTGTCAAGCCCGCGTCCCGAGACGCGCGTCCCGGCGAGTTTTCGCCATCCGGTGTCGGCCACGGCGGGGTCCCCGACCGAAACCAGCTTGCTCGCCTCTTCGTAGGACGACGCCCCGATGTCGCACGGCATGGACTTCAGCTCGTTCGCCACCATGTTCTTCCGTTCGTCCGTCTTCATCAGATGAGGGGGCCGCGTGCCCATCACGCCATTGACCACGCCGTTCTTAGTAAGGATGCGAATCCGCTCCGCCGCCGAAAGCGGCACCACCAGCCCACCAAGCGCCTGGAAATAGACGAATCCTCGCGAATCGATGTACTCGACCATGTAGCCGATCTCGTCCCCATGCCCCTCGAGCATCACCGTCCGCTTCGCCCCGACATCGCACACGGCATGCAGATTGCCGTGCACGTCGATCATCGGCCGGATGCCAGTCTTCTCCTTGATCCAGCGCCCCAGCAACAGAGCACCAGCAGCCTCAGATCCCGCCGGTGTCGGTGTTTCCACCAGATTCTTCAAGACCTTTATGTCTGTCGCATTCATTTTCATCTTACCTTTCAATTCAAAAATCAAACTGGAGAGACAAAGCCGGGGATTTCCTCCTGGCGCTTTCTCTTTATCTCGTCAAACTTGGCCCTCCATATCTGCGCCTTCGTGTCGTCCTTGTCAACGCCAATCCCTTCACAATACATTTTGGCTAACAGGGACATGGCCAACAAGTCATATTTATGATCATCAATGTCCTCAACTTCAGTTGCTTTCGTCAACCATTCAATAGCTCGATCTATGTCCACCACGGTTCCAATGCCATACAAATGACAACGACCTCGATTGTACTTCCCAGGACATTTATTCTTTTGCGAAGACTTGCGGTAGAGATCGAATGCCTTTTGAGCATCCACCTCCAGCCCCAACAGTCCGTATTCATAACATTCCCCAAGTTCAGACGAGGTCAATCCTCCTGTATCTTCCGGATTCCTTATCGCTGTTTCCAACCATTTCAATGCTTCCTGCTCATTTCTAGCAACACCATATCCATCTCGATACATTCGGAATAGTGTTTCCATTCCATATGGGTTGCCGTTATTGACCGCTTTCATTGTCCATTCGAATGCCAATCTCGGATTGCGCTCAATATGCTCCCCAGTGTAGTACATCCATCCCAGACTATTCTGCGCCGTCTTGTCACCATGTTCAGCCGCTGTTTTCAGGCATTCAAATGCTCTGTCAATATCCTTCGGCAATCCTCGGGCACGCCTATATCGAAAACCGAGCTTGCACAATGCCTTTTGGTTAACATTGGTATCATATCCATTAAACCGTCTTTCATTCTCTGCAAAACCATCTCCTCCGTAGTACATCTCGGACAAAACTCCAATTGCCTTATCATCGAAATGTAAATCATCATCTTTTTTGCAGTCTGTGATCAATCTCCAAGCTTTCTGCTCATCGGATTCAACGCCTTTCCCGTCTCGATAGCACAATCCAAGGCAGAGCAAACCTCTCGTATCGTTCTTGTCGGCGGCCTGTCGATAAAGCATTACTGCCTTTTCAATGTCGACCTGTACGCCAAGGCAACCATGTTCGTAACAATCGCCAAGAGCCGCTTGTGCAGTCGCATTTCCCTTTTCAGATGCCTTCATCAACCATTCCAGAGCCTTAGCCTCGTCTTTTTCCACGCCATCGCCGTCACGGTACATTCGATAAAGCGTTTCCATAGCTCCGTCACTACCATTTTCTGCGGCCTTAATCCCCCACTTGAGCGCCTTGTCCAGATCCTTATCCACGCCTTCACCCAAGTAATATATCCAAGAGATGCCGTTCTGGGCCAATTTGTACCCTCTAGTCGCAGCCTCCTCATACAGTTCAAGCGCTTTGTGGGTATCTTTTGGAACACCACGTCCATATCTATATGCCCGTGCAAGGGCATACAAGCACTGGACATTTCCTAGATCGGCAGCCCTTCTGAACCATTTTCGTGATTCCTCTATGTCCTTCTCAACACCATCTCCATACTGATAAAGCAAACCGAACACGCGCATTGCCATGTCATCCGCAAAACTAAACTTTCGCTTTATCAGTACCTGCGCACATTTCTCATACCAGAATTTCGCCCGTTCCGACGACTTCATCTTACCGTCTGTACCTTTTTCATAATCTTTCGCAATAGAATGCAGACTCGCAACATTCCCCATATTGGCAGCAAACAAATGACATCTCTGCCCAAGCATCAAGTCCTTTTCGACTCCCAATCCTTCCGTGTAGATTCGGCCAAGATAGAAAAAAGCACACAAGACCTTCCATTGGTTTTCAGGATCTACCGAACGCCAAAGCGCTGCGGCCTTCTTGAAATACTCGCAAGCTTTCACATAGTCTTTCGCGATGCCGTCATAACCCCTGAAATACATTTTTCCAAGGCCAACCATTGCCACCGCATTTCCCTTCTCAATGGCTTTTTCATACCACTTCTTGGCGGACTTGACGTCCACTTCGCACCCCAACCCACGTTCATGCATGAACCCAAGCTGTTCCATTGCCGCGCCATTGTCCTGTGCAGCAGATTTCTCAAACCAGATCAATGCTGCCTTGAAGTCCTGATCACCATCCTTCCCCTCAAGGAACTTCACGCCGTTGCGGTATTGTGCCTCGGCCTCACGTTCGGAAAGGAACAACTTACCGAGTGCGCTTCCCCTGTCGGCAGCCTTGCGGTACAACTCTTCTGCCTTGACAATATCTACCGCTATTCCCGTACCATTCTCATAGGCACGCCCCAGAATGGCGATGGCGTCGGCATCTCCCTGATTGGCGGCGAGACGCGCCAACTTCACGGCCTCGGCCTTGTCTTTCTCCACGCCTTTCCCCGTAAAAAGGAATCCAGCCAACTTCCTCTGGGCGACAGCATTCCCATTCGCAACAGCGGACCGATACCACGCGATGGCCTTCTCCAAGTCGGCGACGATTCCATTTCCGGTCTCCAACATCATCCCCAGCGCAATCATCGCCGCCGAATTGCCGTTAGCCGCCGCCGACTTGTACTTGTTCACCGCAATCGTGTAATTGCGGCGGACACCCAATCCATGTTGATACAGGTAACCAAGCCGTTCAATAGCCCGCACATCGCCTTTCTTCTCAGCCTTTCTCAGATAGTTTCTCGCTTTACCGTAATCAATCTCCACACCTTCACCAGTGGCGTATGCCGAACCAACGGCCGCCAAGGCCTGAACATGGCCCTGCGCCGCAGCACGCTCAAACCAGCGGAACGCGGCCGCGTTATCTCTCTCAACGCCCAGTCCAGATGCATAAAGCGTTCCAACGCCATACTGATAGTCCCGATCACCTTTTTGAGCCTTGGCGAGCGCTTTCTCAAACCAAGCAAGAGTATGCGTATCGATGCCATCGCCAACGAGCCTCGTCACAAACGGTGATGAACAGCTTTTAATCTTGGATGAAATCTCCACCACATCCATGTAGCGCCGAGTGGCTATCTTGTGGTCTCCTCCCCTGATGTTCTCTTCCGCCTCATTCCATGCATCATCGAGCTTCTTCAGTTCTGCATAGGGAATGACACGAGAGACGGATTTATACGCCTGTTCTGCCTCTTCGCGCCAATATTCCGCATCATCTCCAAAGATATCGTCAAAAGAGGAATCGTGCTCCTTTACGTCTGCATCAACCGACAGGATGTTATCATTCTCGTCACATTCTGACTCTTGAGCAGATTCTGAATTCACCTTGCGGAGGAACTCCTTTTCAAGTTTGTCATAGAAGGAATCAATATAGTAAAGATCGTACTTGGGACCGTTCATATTGAGAACGGCAGCAATATCCGGCGGAAGCTTCTCTGGTTTTACGAACCCAGGAAGCATGACCGTCACGATGTTCTTCTTGTTGTAGAGCGCTGTCGCCAGTTCAAGACGCATCCAGTCGTCCTCGCGCTTACAGCCCTTGATCGTCTTGTCGAAACATCCCTTGCTCAAAAGGATGATGAAATTCTTGCACTCGGCCACACGCCGCAGAAGTTCTTCGTTGAAGTTACCGTTTTTGAGCGTATCCATGTCGAAGCTGACCGAATATCCATCCTTCGACAGGCGTTCGTACATCAATCTCGCATCGGATGCGCCACCGTCGCGACGATAGGAGATGAACACGTCAAAACTCGGCACGACCTGTGGCATGGGCGGCATCAAGTCCAGTCCGGCCGCAGATGGCGGCACAAATTCCTGTTCGACCTGCGCAATGAGCTTGATGCGGCGAGCCGTGCTGATGCCGAGCTTTTTTGCGGTCGCCTCCAAGGTCTTCATTTCCTCAGCGTCTATGACCCCGTCGTTGCCCTTGAAAGCACGCGCCTGCAGCAGAAATGCCTCTTCGGATTCCCGCTTCTCCTTCTCATCGACAAGCACCACGCCCTTGAGCCGTCCCGCAATCTTAACCACCGACTCTCTGAAAAGTTTCTCAAGGTTCAACTCGGAAACCTCCAGCATCTTCATCGGCTCCAGTTTTTCTGGAAATCCTTCTGGGAATGTGATCGTTGTTCCCGTCGGCGCGACCGGGACTAGATTGACACCCTTCTCGATGACGTGTTCAAGTTCGTTTCGTACCCAATCGCCCTCGTTCACGCAGCGTTCAAACGCCCCATCCGTCATCAGGAATATGACGTTCTTCGACGATTCAATGGCTTCATACAACTTCTCGTTGAACTTACCATCCGTGAGTTCTTCCATATCGAAGAACACGTTCAGCCCCATGGATTTCAGCTCCTGCTGAAGGCAGCGCGCAATGTGTACGCCGTTAACACCCTTGCTCAGTCGACGATAACTGATGAATACATCGTATGCCATAGGTCTATCTCCTGTAGATTGATTTCTTCGTTATATTTACTGTCGTTCCGGCGGCAGAAGCCATCCGCGCAGTTTTTCTGGTGGATCAGCCACCATCTGATGAGCTTCCAACAAGCCCAATCTCTGTGCGAACAATACCCACTTGGCGCATGAACCGGTCGCATGATTGTAACTGAAATCAATCAACCCCCAAGCCAAGGCCGCCGAACGCTTGCTGCCTGTCAAGGAAACATCATCACGACTTGCCACATACAACTCATTAATAGGATTGTACGCTTTACCGAAGTATTCAATCGACGTCTTCTCGTCCTCTGTCGCTTCGGCTTTCTTGATCCACTCAACCGCATCTCGGACGGCGTTCTTGTCGCTTTCCAGAAGACACTTGTTCGCCTCCTCAAGCGAGAATACCTCATCCCTTTTTTCAGAACAGGCCAACACAAAAAAGGAGAGCATGAATATCGCGATTACCTTCATGGTCATCAACCTTAGAATTCATATTATTCATCCAGTTCTTTCAGTCTGTCTCGAACAGCCAAACGCACCTTCTTCTTTCTCGACTCTTGACGTATCGCAGTCAATACGCGTCGGTCGTTGATCTTTTCTATCGCATCATAAACAACGTTAAGATTTTCATCCTTTAATGCTATCTCTTTTAAGACTTGAGGATCCCTTACTCCGCATAGCACTTGAGCACGCACATTGCCATTTCGAGCATTGAGAGCTAAATAGTTGAAAAGTCTTTCGTCTACACCTTCTTGAGGATTTCCATCAAAACTCACGAACTCCTTCATTAACAATTCTAATGACTTATTGTTTTCACTTATGCCTGCAAGGTAATGTGCCGAAACCTCCTTTGTCGGCTTCTGGATTTTCTCATAGGCGGCTTCTATCACATCCGGATCATTATCATCCAAAACATAACGAGCCAATTCAACGTCATTTGTGCAACGATATACGAGGATTCGCCTAATTGATGGTGTCAATTCAATACCGACTTCACGCGGATCGCCTCCTCTTGCAACGTATTCCCCTGCAGCTTCATGTCGCAACACCGTATCTGTGCTTTCATTTGCATACTTAGCCAGCAATGACAGTCCCTCGCTTTGCTGAACCATATCATCAGAATCAAGCATATCACAAGCATGCACCCACGCGATCAAACTTTTCTCATGTTCAAAGCAACTTCGTGCCACAAGACGAAATCCCGCGCGCCCCTGTCCTTCGCTTAAACGAGCGTGGCAAGGCTTCTTTGAAAGAATGTCCATAGAAATCTCATAATCATCCGAACACCCACCTCCCATCTTGGTAATATAATCATCATTGTGCCCATTCACATGTTTCCAAATCCCAAGCAACTCATACGGGGTACCGTCCACCCACTCTGGCACATTTCCAAAGATATCATACAGTCCCAGTTTTGTCGGTTTCTTCTGTCCAACCTTTAGCGACGTGTTTGTTCCTGCATTCTCAATACACCATGCATAATCAGAGAATGAAGCCTCCTCTATGGCAAATCCTCCAAAATACGCAGCGTGAATCCACTGCGCAACATTTGGAATGTCAAAAACGGCTTGATCACTATATATGGGACCTCCTTGCACCCTAAATCGCATGGCCTGCAGTCCCATTGCAAAATTCATATAGCTACTTTGGGCTGGCAAATCATCATCCGGCAGCATCTCTACCACATTTCTCATGAATCCACGATTCTGTTCTTTACCACTCCCCATAAGGACATTATACTGATGGCCTGTCAGTTCATACTTAGAAATCCAGAAGCCAATATCAACCGACTTGACTATAGTTTTAGGTTCGTCTGTCTCTGGATCTACATATTTAATCACATCAGAACCCGGCGGACACCAGATCAGGTCGATATAGGTTTCTTTCGTTTTGTCACGATTAACACCGGCCCAATTCAATGTTTCCTGCGAATGGCGTCCCAATTTTAATCTTACCGAGGTCCCTGCTACAGGAGTCTCTTGCAACGATAACACTATGTTTGTCTCACCCCGCCAATTATGATTAGAGCCATAACGCCGCGCAGAGTAAACCCTGCCGCCCCTAGTGTATACGGCATCAAGAAAACATAAATCTTCACTCAGATTCCTAGCGCCCGTCTTGAACACATGATGAAACGGACTGGGTACTGGCTTGGAGTCTGCATAGAAACGAACATCGGGAACAACTTCCCCGTTAAGTTCCGCCGTAACTGTCATTGACGGACTCGTGTGGCCGACAGCATCCTCGTATGCCTTGCGTGCGCGCTCATTTTCTGGGTCAATTTCAAGTACTCCTGACAGCATTTTTGTCGCGGCTTGCCATTTCGAGTGTTCTGGCATCGCATCTATCGTAGCCATGATTCGAGCGATATCCTGTTCGATCACCTTATCCAAAAGCTCGCTGTATGCAGCGTCTGCTGCCTTGACCTTCTCATATGCGTCAGCAAGCGATCCATGCTCGACATTGGCTATCTCATCCAATTGTTTCGCTTTCAAGAAGGACTCCGGAGACATCCGATCCTTAAGTGATTCTGCTTTTACACGTCGAGCCACCAT
>CAVJWR010000068.1:0-16603 GCA_963653155.1 Limosilactobacillus gorillae | reverse complement strand
TGCGTAGGCTCTACGCTATCGACGAACTGGTCGCTCGTTCAGCGCTACTACTCGACGAAAAGCGAGAAGGACGCGAAGAAGATGGCGTATCTCGTGGCCGCGCTTCTTTTCGTAGGGCCTCCCATATTCTTCTTCCCGGCGATGGCGGCGCGGGTGTTCCTGCCGGGAATCCCTGAGGCGGAGATGAACGGGGTGTATGCGGTCTTGTGCCGCGAGGTCTTGCCCGTCGGCATGATCGGGATGGTCATAGCGGCGATGTTCTCAGCCACGATGAGTTCGCTCGCGGGCAACTTCAATGCCGCTGCGGCCGTAGTCACGAATGAACTCTACCTGAAGTTCGCGAAGAACCCTTCGGTTTCCGCCAAGATGGTGGCCGCCCGCATCGCGACCATTGCCGTGGGTGGGCTGGTGGTGGCCCTTACGTTCGTGATGCAGTATGCGCAGGGGGCGGATGACCTCTTCAACCTCTCGAACAAGGTGTTTGGCGTGTTTCTGCCGCCGATTGCGATCCCGATGCTTTGCGGCGTGTTCGTGCGCGGTTTCTCGAAACGATCTGGCCTGTGCGGTCTCGTCGGTGGAATTGCAGTAGGGCTTGTGCTATTTGCGGTAGGGGCGGTTCCGTCGCTCGCGTACCTGCGCGAGATGGTGTGGATATTCCCGGCCACCGCCGTGGCTACGGTTGCGTTTCTGGCGTTCGGTTCGCTCGTGTTCAGGGATTCCGAACGCGAACGCGCCGAGGTGAATGCGTTCATGGACCGCATCGGTGGAGTTGGTGCGGCAAGGTAAAGCATTTGCCTATCCCATTTGCGGTTTGCGACTGCATTTGGCCATTTGACGCCCAATCCGAATCCTAAATGAGGATTCACGCAAAATACAACTGTGGGCAGTATAATCGCCAACAGGCATGCCAAGTGGTTCCCGTTCTCACTTTTAATTAAAAGTGAGAACGGGATAATGCGTTTTTATCGTTCCATGCGCCCGCCGCGCATGGAACTGTTGTATAATTCACGGCGTTTTTCCCAACATGGATTCGCTTCAATATGGATAAGGTAATGGTCATTAATCCGCTCGACAATGTGGAAGTCCACGAAGATGGACACAAGTATGCACGGCGCGACATCGCCGAAGGCGAGAACATAATCAAGTACGGCATGCCCATTGGACACGCGACAAGGCCCATAGCAAAGGGCGAACACGTCCATGTGGATAACGTGAAGACGAACCTTGGAGAGGTGCTTGAGTACAGGTATGAGCCGGAGTTCAAGGATGTGGAGCGCAAGCCCGCTCCCATGATCAAGGCGTTCCGCCATGCCGATGGGCGCATCGGCATCCGCAACGACATTTGGGTGATTCCGCTTGTGGGTTGCGTGAACCGCCTTGCAGAACGCCTTGCCGCAAGCTGCGGCGGGCTTGCGCTAACGCACCCGTATGGCTGTTCGCAGATGGGGCAGGATCATGAGACCACCGCCAACATGCTCGCGCAGTTCTGCCACCATCCGAATGCGGGCGGAGTGCTTGTGGTCGCGCTCGGATGCGAGAACAACACGCTTGAGAGCTTCAAGGTGCGCCTTGGTGACTATTCCAAACTCAACATCCGCTTCCTGCGGGCGCAGGATCCGGGCGACGAGTATGAAAAGGGGCTGGCACTCCTGAAGGAACTGGATGCGGCGCGTCCCAAAGAGCGTGTCGAGGTTCCGGCATCTGAGCTTGTCGTGGGGTTGAAGTGCGGCGGGTCGGATGGCTTTTCGGGGCTTACCGCAAATCCGCTTGTGGGACGTTTCTCCGACTGGCTTGCGGCCCGTGGCGGCTCCACGATCCTCACGGAGGTGCCGGAGATGTTCGGAGCGGAGACGCTGCTGATGAAACGGTGCCGCACGAGGGACGTCTTCGACAAGTGCGTGAAGATGATAAACGACTTCAAGGATTACTATGCCTCGCATCATCAGGTGTGCTATGAGAACCCGTCTCCTGGGAACAAGGCTGGCGGCATCACTACGCTTGAGGACAAGTCGCTCGGCTGTGTGCAGAAGGGCGGTTCTGCGCCCGTGGAGGATGTGCTTCTCTATGGGGAAAGCGTTAAGAGGCATGGTCTGTCGCTCCTGACGGGGCCTGGCAATGACCTCGTGGCGTCTACGGTGCTGGCGGCGGCGGGTTGCCACCTCATACTCTTCACTACCGGACGCGGTACGCCGTTCGGCTGCGTTGTCCCGACGCTGAAGATCGCCACGAACGATACGCTTGCGGCGAACAAGCCAAACTGGATCGACTGGAACGCGATGTCCAATCCAGATGTGGAGGCGTTCGCGCAAAAAGTGCTTGCGGTCGCAAGCGGCGAAAAGGCCAAGAATGAGCTGAATGGCGCACAGGGCATCGCGATCTTCAAGGACGGCGTCACACTCTGATTTGACAGCGTTCATCGAATGGCATATAATTTACGCATATTTCGGTTGGATGGCATTTGCCATATTTGTGGAAGGCTGAAATGCTGAGAATATACCTCGATAATTGTTGTTACAATCGTCCGTTTGACAATCAGGGACAACTCAAAGTCTTTTTGGAGACTATGGCTAAATTGGATATTCAGCGTCAGATGCGAAATGGCGTCGTTGAGTATGTTTGGTCTGAAGTGCTTGACTTTGAGGTGGGTAAGAGTAGTTTTGTCGAAAGGAAACGTCAGATAGCGCCATGGGCGCAGGGAGCATCTGTCTACGTTGTGCTGAATGAAACGATACGCTTCCGGGCGAAAGAGTTTGAGCTAAACGGAATCAAGGCGATGGACGCGCTTCATCTCGCCTGTGCAGAGGCTGGTGATTGTGATTGGTTCTTTACGACGGATCGTGGCATCCTTAACAAGGCAAAGCCAATGACGGCAATGCGCGTCGCAAACCCAGTCGAATTCTTCTAAAGGAGGTGTTGACGTGATAGCTATGACAGATAGCGAATTGAAGAGCAAGTGCTTTACGATTCTTGCTGAACAGGTTGGAAGTGTCGAGATGGAGCGGTTTGTCATGCTTCTAAATCGTGACACTTTCGATTACACAGAATGGCGCAAGGAAAATCTCTTTCCGAACGAGACTGTCGATACGCTTTTCGATAAGATCAAGGCTTACTCGAAAGATCGACGTGGCACACGAGCCATGGCTTGAGACTCAATGGCGGTATTTGGCCGTGTAAATGCGGCTTGGTTGTTGGCGGATTGTGTGGGCGGAAAGGCGTTCCGACTGCAATTCGCGCATATCACACGCAACTAATGAATTGGAATGTGATATAATTTCCAACATTTCTTTGGACGATGGCGATTGCCGCCATTGTCTGAGGGAGACATAGTTCAAGAACTGATGGGCGGACGCTTCGCCATGCGTAGCCATTCCCATCCACCCTTGAATGACTGAAAAGTCAATTTGCAACTGCAAAGCGATCGTCGAAGGAAACCTGAGAAATTTCACGAGAGGCGATACTTGGCAGGAAAGCGCGTTGCGCTTTCCTCTCTTCGTATTTCTCTCAAGGCAATCTCAGGGCCTCCTTCGAAACACGGGGAGAGGCTTTCTTTTTTTTCGTGTATGGTTGCCAAGCGGTGCGAAAGATGTGCCGCGTCCAAGGTAGGTCGTGGCGTCCTTAACCAAAGGGGAGGGGTTGCCGCATCTTGCAATCCCACCCAAACAAAACTATCCGAAAGGATCGAGAGATGATGAAGATGAAGAGAGTGGGTGCGGTTGCCGCTGCGGCCATCGTGGGCATCGTTGGGTGCAAGTCGGTGATGGTTTCATCCACGCCGTCGTCGGCTACGGCAAAGTCCGAAGCCGAATTGATCGGGACAACCCCAGCACCTGTCGAGGTGTGGATGTTCCAGTCGAAGAAAGTGACGGTTTCCAAGGAAGGGTATGATTCAAAGACGGTCACGATTGACGGAAAGCTCGGCTTCAATGCGCCAGATAGCGTTCGCGTGGCGCTCAAGCGCCAGTTCAACGTCAATTCCGATCCGGATGGCGCGGAAGTGCTCGTCAATGGCGAGTCCGTCGGAAAGACACCGCTGAAGGACATCGGGATCGACGATCAGGGAGGATC
This sequence comes from Limosilactobacillus gorillae, assembly GCA_963653155.1. Lineage (GTDB taxonomy): Bacteria > Verrucomicrobiota > Kiritimatiellia > RFP12 > UBA1067 > UBA1731. The sequence goes on along the minus strand of CAVJWR010000068.1, from coordinate 12,538 downwards.
GACCGTCGAGGTCAAGAAGAAAGGATATCTTAAGGCTTCCCTCAAGGTCAAGGCAGACTCGCCAAAGGACCTTGTGCTGAATATGGAGCGTGACGGGTCTGGACGTCGCCTGCTGGAGCTTGTGCCGTCGCAGAATGGCGTGACGATCAAGACGACTCCGATCTTCTCCGATACCGAAGTCGGCGAGAACTCGCCGAACGTCTCGGCGGTGAAGCGCGTCACTTCCGCTCCGCAGAACGAGTACATCCAGGACATCAGCCTTCTGCCTGACGGCAAGACGATGGTGGTTTCGATCCTTGAGGAATACGTTGAGGGGCAGAAGACCGCATACCGTTCGAACGTATGGAAGATGAACACGGCGATTGCGGGCGCTCCGCGCAGCGCCATCACCACGGGCAACTTCCATGACATTACGCCAAATGCGTCGAGCGACGGCAAGATGCTCTACTTTTCGACCACGCGCAATGGCCGTCTCAGCATCTGCCGCCTAAACATGGAGCGTCAGAGCGGAATCACTACGGTCACGCAGGGCAATACGGCGGACTATTCGCCCGCACTCCATCCAGACACCAAGGATCTCCTGTATGCGGCCGTCCTTCCCGGAAGCGGCAATTCCGCCTATCTATGGGAGACGCCCGTTGCCTCTCGCGGACTGCCGAGCCAGCTGCGCGAGGGATATGAGCCGCGCTGGAGCCCGAACGGCAAGAAGCTCCTCTACATCAAGGGCGACCGCGATAAGAACCAGGCCAAGATCTGGATCTGCGACCGCGATGGCGGCAATCCGACGCAGCTCTCCATGGGCACCGGCGAGTTCAACGATGTGGACGCCAACTGGTCCATCGACGGCAAGCGCATCGTGTTCGCGTCCAACCGTTCCGTCATCAAGGACAAGAGGAACTACGACATCTGGATGATGGATGCCGACGGCAGCAACCTCACGCAGCTTACGACGAACGGCTCCTGCGACGACAACCCGGTCTTTGGCCCTGACGGCAAGACGGTCTACTTCCGCTCTAACCGTGGCCTCGTCTGGGACATCTGGCAGCTCCAGATCGTCGAGAACAAGTAAAGGCTAAAGTCCCGATCGGAGGAATTATGCGCAATGTACGTATGGCGGCATGTGCCGTACTTGGCCTGTGTGTTTTGTTTGGGTGCACAACGTTTCGTGACCAGTCCAAGGCGATGGTCGGCGGTGGTGCGGTTGCCGGACAGGACTACATCAATGGCCTGATGCCAAGTGCAAAGGCCCGTGCGTACTTTGCCAATTCCTCCGACGAATCGGCGAGAGCCGTCACCATTAGCCGCACAGGCGACGACACGAACGACACAGGAGTTCGGTTTGTCGCCAATGGCGGCGTGGTGATTCCGCCAGGGGTATCCATTACCTTTGAAAACCAGGGCTATTGCTGCGATCCGCATCTGCCCGCTCCAATGGCCGGTGACGAATACCAGTTCGTAAAGACGTCGCAACTGATCCCTGGTGAACTGCAGCCCATTTATCGCAAGCTCCTTACGAAAGCCTCGAACGGCGATGAGGCGACGCTCCGAAATATGCAGAAACTTGTCTGGGCGTTGCGCACGGCGGGGACAGAGGCTGGCTACGCGAATAACCTTACGGAGCAGGAAAGACGAATCCTCAACAGCTGTTCGGAGTATGAAGGGGAGTTCGAGTCCTATTGTTCAGAGAAACTGTCCGAGAGCCGTCTGTGGAAATTCCTTTGGGCAAAGATCGATTCGGTGGCGACGATAAATATCGGCGGCGTGACTTATCAGGCAAGCGACTTGCTGGATGAAAACGTGGGCGAGAAGAAGATTAAAGAGCACCTTGGCCAGCTCATCACACTCGGCGAATCCATGCCGGTAGAGCATAACGGATTCAACTATGGTGAGATTTCAGATGGCATCTACACCGACATCAAGGGCACGGGTGCGCTCAGATTCAAGGCAACTGTGGCCAACTCCACATCGCGGGAGTTTACATTCTACCCGATGGACTATGTCGCACAGGTTGGCAGTGGTGTCTCGGACGAATCCGCCTCTGTTGTCTATTACGCAACGGCGTCATCAACGCAGAAACAGAGGGTGACGATGGCTGTTGTTGATACCGTTACCGTCATAGGCAGGCCTACTAAGATTGAAGATGCAAAGCAGATTGAAGTGGAGAGTTCAAGCACACAATCATTGCGACCCGCAGAATCAAAATTTGTGGTGTCGGAGGATCGTGCGGTTGACGATCTTGAGGCGGCCATAAATAAATTCGAAAAAGAGTTGCGCAAAATAGAAAACCATAAGAACGAGGATGTTGAGTATTACTTTTACTATGTCCGATATAAGGGAGTTAACTATGTGACAGAGATGGCCGGGAATGTTTTGAAAGAAGACATATCACTCGGAAGTGCCGTATTCTCCCCTATTTTGTCTGGTGTTCCTGAGAATTTTAACAGTAAGGGAGGTGATGATGTCATTGCACTAATCCATTCACATCCTAAAACAGAAAAGAACAGCGGATATTTTTCGCAGGCAGATAGAGATTGGGTGAAAGGTGAAAGTTTTGGTCGAACGTGGAGAGATGGTCGGGGAAATGTCATTGCTGAACAAACATTCAAATCTGACCTGGTTCTTGTCGATACAGGACACGAAGAGGGTATGTGGTTTTTGAAAAAATACAAGCGTCACATTATGCGACAAGGCTCTACTTATGATAGGGTGTCATTAGGGACGAAAGGTGGAAATCCCATATATGGATATGTTGGGGAGGAGTTATAGACATGAGATGGACAATAGATAATGGCAACGCCATCTATGGAGGCAGGTGCAAAACTTTCTCGATTGTGGACGGGACAAGCCAGTCATTCCAGAAGACGGCGTATCCTTGCAGTTTTGCGAAGATACGGGAGGGCCGCGCTTGTCGCTGCCAGGATTTTGCAACTGCTTCATTAAGTATGTTGCATTTGCCGAAGAATATCATGTTTCAGAGTTGTCTCATAGTGCTTTTGCCGATCTTGTTTTTTGGTTGTCGTACGGTGCCGGTGACGGAGCGGACGCAGCTGATGCTATCGACAGAAAGCTCCGAGAATGCGCTTGGCGTATTGGCATATGACGAATACAGGTCGAAGTACAAGATTTCGTCGAATGCCGAGTATACTGTTGCGCTTCAGCGTTGCGGTAACGCAATCAAGAAAGTCGCGAACCGCGACGATTTCGAATGGGAGTTCATACTGTTTGATTCGCCGATCAAGAACGCATTCTGTCTGCCGGGCGGCAAGGTGGCGTTCTATTCCGGCATTGTGGACAAGATGGACAACGAGGCGGAGATGGCATTCGTGATGGCGCACGAGATCGCCCATGCCATCGCCCGGCATGGCGGAGAGCGCATTTCTTGGGGCTACATACAGTCGCTTGGAGGCATTTTGGTTTCCCTTGGATTGCAGAACAGTACCGTGAATGGCGTTTACGGCATTGGCAGCGAACTTGGAGTGATGCTGCCGTTCAGCCGACGTGACGAATCGGAGGCCGATTACATCGGGATGCTGCTGATGGCAAGGGCCGGTTACGATCCACGAGCGTCGGTTGCGTTCTGGAGGCGGTTTTCTTCGGAAAATGCCGCGTCAACAATGCTGGACGATCTGATGTCAACCCATCCGTGTGACGAAGATCGCATTGCCGCGATGGAGGAACATCTTGAGGCTGCGCTTGAGGAATACCGTAAGGCAGCGAACAAGCGAGAATACGGGATCGCATTCCGTGGGGATGGCACGGGAACTCAGGAATCGACGTCGGATTCGTCTGGCGGCGACGTTTCGATAACACTTTAACTTGATAAGGAGGATGCTGTATGTTTGTAAAGTTCATGGAGATAATGGGGCCGGCATGGCCTGCGTTGCTGGATTTCGTTTCTGAGCAATTGTCTTTCCTCGGATGGTTCGCGAAAATAGCGACGATTCCTATCGTATTCCTTGTCTTTGTCGGGGCGATCTATCTGTTGCGGCTTGTTCATAGGATAGATGTCCTTAGCGTCGGAACGCGAGCACTCCTTTGGCCAACGGTCGTGGCAGGATTCGCATTCGTGATTACAGGCGCATTCCATCCTACGGGTGTCCATGAGATTGTCGCCATTTCCGTCTTTGGATTGGCTTTTGTCTGCATGATGGTGTACTCGTGCGTGAAGATATTCAGGATGGAAGTCGGCATATTCTGGAAGTTGCTCCTGCTCATTGACGCGGCGACGTATGTGTTGCTGACGTTTGCCCTCTCGACACTTACGGCAATCGCGAGTCTTGCGATGCTGATCGTTTTCGTTGCGTTATTCTTCCTGTCTGCGTTCTTCCGTGCGAAGGCCAATCCGAGGAGGGCGCGTCTGAGCAATGGCACCGTTGTCACGGAGTATGAGGCTGGCAGATGGTCAGGAAGCGACGGGCATACATACTCTGACAATGGCGGCGGAACGTTTGCGCAACAAGATTGAGCGGATTTGACGGCGTTGATAAAACAAACAAGAGAAAGGAAATAGAAATGACATTAGGACAATTGGCAAGGTTGAGCGGACGCGGGGCGCTCGTGCTCAAGGAACTGAAGATTGACGAGGCAGGGCCTCACTACGTTCACGTCAAGGGGCGGAAAGGCGGCATCTGGACATGGCTGGGCGCCAAGCTGGGGCTCGATACGACAACGATGTTTGACGTCTACGAGGATCGCATCGAGTATTCGGGCGGATCGCTTTCCGGCGCATTCACGGAGACCATTCCCCTGACGCGCATCAGCAACCTTGGCACGGGCTACCTCAAGCCGTTCCTTTATGCCATTCTTGCGGTCGTCTTCCTGTTGCTGGCCATTCCGACGCTGGGCATTTCCCTGATCTTGGCCGCCCTGTTCGGCTTCTGGTACTGGACGCGCAAGTCCCTTGTGCTCTACTTCATCCCGCACAGCGGAAGCACGACCTTCATGGCGTTCAAGCGCAGCCTGATCGAGGGCGTGTCGCTGGATGCCGAGACGGCGGAGCGGATCGTGAAGATCGTTTCCGGCCTCGTCGAGAAGAACACGGCACGTTAAGGAGGCGAATCATGAATCTCTCTTTCTGGTCCATGTTCTTTGGTACGCGTGCGCTGGTGGTCAAGAAGTGGGAAGTGAATGCCGGCGCGGACATCCCCGTTCGCATTGAGGCGCGGCGTTCAGGAATCATGGCTTGGCTCATGAGCCTGCTGAAGCTTGACTCTACGACGGTCTTGGAGCTGCACGGCAATCACGTGTCGATTTCCGAAGGATCGCTTGCCGGACAGCTGCGCGAGATCGTTCCGCTCACGGGCGCGAGCAACATCGGGACGGGCTACCTGAAGCCGTTCGGCTATGTCTTGGCGGCTGTTGCCAGTGCGTTTTGGGCTGTTGTCGCGCTGTTGAGCGAAGATGTGAGCGGCTGGGCTGTTGTGTTGCGGCTGGCGTTCGCAATCGGGTTCGTCATTCTCTATTTCCTGAATCGTTGCCTGATTCTCTATGTGATACCCGTCAGCAACAGTCCCATCCAGATCGCCTTGAAGCGAAGCGTGATTGAGGGTGTTGACGTCAACGAGGCGTCGGCGAAGAAGGTCATTGATCTGATGGTCAATGCCATCATGGATTCCGTACGGAAAAGATAGACCTTGGTTCAGGAACAATCTGTCAGAACGGCTGCGCGATGCGGCCTAAAGGGAACATCTGAAACAAACAAGCGAACAAACGAAAGACAAACACGAATGAACAAGTTGATGAAGATGTGTGTGGTGGCGGCGATGGGCGCGACGGTCGCCGCGAGCTTCTGCAGCATTCTGAACGCGAATAGGCCCGAATAAGGCATTGTTGCGATATGGCCATTCGACATTACCTCAACATTATGGGAGATTCCACGCCGTGGTATGGAATCTGCCTTGCTGTCGGGATAGTGTCGATGGCCGTATGCCTTTATCTAACCTTGCGCAAGGGTGGGTTCAAGGGGGATGACGAAACGAGATTCCTGTTGGCGTTTCCCCTTATGCTTGGATGCGGGGTTGTGGCTTCCGTGATTCTCGATGCGCTTTCCACGGGCGATTGGCGGACGTGGCTTGGGGCGGAGGAACGGCGAGTCGGCTTCACATTCACGGGCTTCCTCGTTGGCGCGATCATTGGATTGAGCGTCTACGGAAGGTTGAGCGGATTGGGCTGTCGCCTGCTGCTTAATTCCCTTCTGCCGCCATTGGCGCTCACTCAGGGATTTGGTCGCATCGGATGTTTCTTGGGTGGATGCTGTTATGGTGTGCCTTGCCTGTTCGGTGTCGCCTATCCGCCAGGCAGCTATCCGTATTCCATTGTCGGCGACATTCCGCTGTTCCCGATTCAGCTGGTCGAGGCGGCATTGCTGTTTGGACTATTTGGGATTGCGATTTTATCCGCTCCGGCGCGGCGCATGTATGTCTATGTGATTGGAGCGTCGGTGATTCGGTTCTTTGTGGAATTCCTCCGCTATGACAGGCACGGGACGCTTTTCGGAATTGACTCGCTAAGTCCACAGCAGTTGCTTTCGCTTGGATTGGCGGCAGTGTTTGTGGCGTTGCTGTTGCGCGATGAATGGTGTAAGTATCTACGGTGAGGCGTTGGGTGATGGCCTCACATACACGCTTGCGGCACCATATTATTCTGACCTTGTGACTGTCGCCGATGAAGACGGACTTGTCTCGAACTTCCTTGCGGATGTCACGGCCAGTTGGAGCTACAAGGAGGGTTCCAAGACCATAAAGACGAATGAGGTCGTTCAGGTGTCCGTGATGGACAACGGCATCGGCGGCTATGCAGAGGTCGAGGATTGGTTCGAGGCCTACACGGCGAACTGGAAGGTCGAGTCGTGGAAGACGCTCGGCAAGGCGTTCGATAAGCAGATGCAGACGTATGCGATCCTATCTGACGGCACGATCTCCGATGGAGAGGCAGACATTGCGGCTCCGCTTGGAGAGGCTGTTGTCGGGCGAGTGATTTTGAAGTTCGCCGCGAACGGCAACGTGTCCGTCGCCGGTGAATTCGTGACAGGCTATGACGCAAAGAAGGCTCAGTATACGACAGTCAAGGCGACAGGGGCGGCGACGCTTGTCCCTGTAAACGACGAAAGGGGCGTCGTATTCGTCTACCTGACGCCGAAGGGCCTTTCGCCGTATGTGTGTTGCCTTGAGGTTCCATTGCCATAGCCAATATATGAGACAATGAGACACTTTGATAGGCGGCAACTAAATGAAGAAATCTAAATAGTTGCCAATTATTGGTGGCCTGAAAAATGGCAACTAAATGCGATTTTGCCATTTAGTTGCCCATGTGGACGTGGGTAATATGCTATAATCTTCCCATCTTTCCTAACACAAAGGAGGTTGGGCTGTGTTTGTCGGTCGTGAAGATAACCTGATGGATTTGGCTGCGCTATGGAAAAAGCGCACGTCGTCGTTGGTCGCCGTATCTGGCCGTCGCCGGATTGGCAAGTCAACGCTGATTGCGCATTTCGCGTCCGAGTCAAAGTGCCGATTTGTCGAGATCGCAGGGCTTGCGCCCGATTCGGAGATGACGAACCAGAAAGAGATTGACCATTTCTGCGAGCGGCTGGCTGTCGCGACGGGCGTTCCCGAGGCGAAATGCGATGGCTGGGCCAAGGCTTTTGACGCATTGGCGGCGGCCATTAAAGGCTCGGCGAAGACAATCGTGTTCCTGGACGAGATATCTTGGATGGGAAAGTACGATGCGTCTTTCGCGGCCCTGCTGAAGGATGCGTGGGACACGAAGTTCTCGCGTCGGCAGAACTTGGTCTTTGTAATCGCGGCGAGCGTTTCGGCCTGGATACAGGAGAACGTCCTGAACGCACGGGCTTTTGTCGGACGCATTTCGCTGGATATCCGGCTCACGGAGCTGACCCTGCACCAGTGCAAGGCGTTTTGGGGAAAGGCGGCAGACCGAATCTCTGACCGGGAGATTCTTGACATGCTGTCGATCACGGGTGGAATCCCAAAATATCTGGAAGAAATGGATCCGTCGCTGTCCGTCGAAGAGAATGTGCGCCGCATGTGCTTCAGTCCGAACGGCTACCTGTTCAGGGATTTTGATGCGATTTTCAACGATGTATTCCAGTCCTCGTCTCATGCGAAGCGGGCTATCGTCATGGCCTTGGCGGATGGGCCTGCGAGCGTGTCCGACCTGTCCGAGCGCACTGGCATCGCCCTGAACGGACACATCACCGCCGACCTTGCCGACCTGTGCGATGCGGGCTTTGTCGCCTCTTCCGAAGGGCTCAACCCATCGACTGGGAAGCCCGCACGCGAGACGCGTTATCGGTTGCGTGACAATTACGTTCGTTTCTATCTCAAGTACATTGAGCCGAGAAAAGATGCGATCAAGGCGGGGCTGTATCGGTTTGCCGCGCTGGAATCTCTTGCCGGATGGGACGTCGTTCTCGGTCTACAGTTTGAGAACCTTGTGCTCAACAATCTTCCTGTCCTTGCGCCACGGCTTGGCCTTGGCGCCTCCATTGTCACATCTGCCGCGCCTTATTACAGGAAGGGTGGCAAGAAAGGCGACGGCGTTCAGATCGACCTGCTTGTCCAGACGAACAAGTCGGTTTGCGTTGTCGAGATCAAGCGCAGGGTTCGGATATCCGATTCTATTGAGGCAGAAATGGCGGAGAAGGTGCGCCGCTTGAAGGTGGGCAAGGGGAAGTCGGTGCGAACGGCACTGGTTTATGAAGGCATCTTGTCGCAAAAGGTCATCGATGATGGATATTTCGATTTCCTCGTGCCCGTGGCGGAGCTCCTGAATCACGCATGAGAGAGACACCCCTGTTCCGACGACTTTTGTATCACTGACCGCTGTGAGCGGGGGCGGCCGCCTTTGTGGTGTTGTAGAAAGTCACCCGCCAAAGAAATGGGTAAACTCCAGTAAGTCTGATGATCGAAAAACATGGTATAACATGCCTTAAGGAAGGATGGAAATTTAAATGCCAGCGAATATGAAGGTTAATGAAAACGGCAAAAACAATGAAAGAACGATTATAAGCCATCGCTTGTTAACAACGAAGGCCAAGTCGCTTGGCGGTAATACCATTGTCGGGGGAGGGATCGGCGTTTTATTGAATTTGGCGACGAACATGATCAGTGAGCTGCCTTATCTCTATATTCTTCTAATTGTTCTTCCTTTGGTGGTGATTATTATAATAATAGGTGCAGTATTCCAAAGTGACAGTAGAAAACGGGGACGTTTTTCGAAACTAATCAAAAAGCGATGGGAAATTATCGAACGAAAATCTTCCTTGCAGCGTGTTTCTGATTTGTGGTGTATCCTCGCCAGTCTAATTGTGGTATGGATAGGTGCAAATTATTGTTTTACCTGTCTTTATGAAAAGATATCACACACGGTTTATTATGAGAACTATGTATTGAACTATGGGTTGCCAATGGGGACTGGGCAATCGACAAATAAGTGCGTTGGCGGGTGGTATAAATTTGAGTTCAAAGGAACGCATAAATTCTCGAATGATGCATTGTGCTTATACGGTGAGAATCGGCGCTATAGATTCTTGTGTTTCAATCGTTATCGGACTCTTCGAAGAGTGACACAAGTTAATGCACTAGAGCAACCGCTATGGTTCTCTGAAAACTTGGATGCTGATGGGGCAAAGTCGAGAATGGAATTCATCTATGCTTCATCAGATCAATTAAGACAGAAAGGAGCAACGCCGATTCGTCTTCAGGTGTTTATGAAGACACCGAATGTTGCAAACCGTTTTTCAACACTGTATGTGGAGAATTATTCAGATAGGTGGGGTGGTACTAATGATTTCGTGTCTTTGACGTGGTGTGATTCGCGAGAACGATATTATTTGGCGGGAGCAAGTTTAAATTGGAGTAAGGCCTTCCCTGGACGGAGTAATGTTAGCCAATATACAGTGAAATGGGACGAAGAGGGTAGGAGAAGCGAGGTTATTTTTGAGTCTGACTGTGACCTTGAGGGGGTATCGCGTCTGACATATGCCTATAGGGAAGATACTCTGGGTGACGGAGCGTCGTTTGTTTATCCTTATGAAGTTCGCATGTATCGAAAAGTGGGGCCGCGAGAGGATATGTGTCAAAAAGTGGTGCGACTATGGAATGGCCTCATCATGAGGGAAAATGTGATGCAGAAGGACGTGGGGCGAGATGACACTTGTTATTACCAGCACATCTTCCATTGTCAATATCGGAATACGGCAACGGTACTTCGGACTGAGATGATTGACACCACTGACCAGTTTGAACCTATAGAAGATGTTGACAGTCATAACTATGCGGTTGAAGTGCGGGCGTATGATAAATACTTTAATTGTACGCAGATGTTGTATTTTGCCAATAAGGAATGTTCTAAGCCTTTCATGGGTAAAGATGATCATGTTGCACGTTGGCAATATTCTTGGGCTACAAATGGACTGTTGTCTTCGGTCGAAACGTTTGATGAAACTGGGCGCCCGATACCGGGTATCTCATACGGCGTGGATCGTGTATCGAAGATTGTTTATGGATATGAAGATAATTTATATCCTCAGCTTTACAGGGGGACGAATAGTGTCTTGCCCACTTTGACGTCATTACCTTTTGGCAGTCAGATTTCTCTTGGGGATGTGGTTGATTTGCAACAAGTGGAATATGATAGCAATAAATGGGAAAGGGTTTTGGAGATTCTCATTGTCCCACGGGGTGGAGCGAAAGAATGTTTAAAGATAAGAAATGTATATTATAAAGAAAATCCAGATGGAGGACGTTTCCCATATGGGAAAATGGCGCGACTGGAGTGTTTGTCGCAGGATGGAACTCTAAGTACAAATGCGGTTTCGTCTTACTTTACTTACAGGCATGGTGTGTTGTGTGCTATTGAAAATAAGCGTGGCATTTTTGTGAATGGGAAAGTGGAGCCAGATAAGTCTGATTACTTCCAAGACAAGGAAGGGATGTCATTGTCGGCAATCTCACGATTTGAGTATGACAGTTTGAATCGTCCTGTGCGAGATTTGCATTTGGATAGGAGTGGCGGAACGAATTCATTGCCGAAAGATATGGTATATGAGGTTCGATATGAATATGAAGGAAATAAAATGAAACCTTGTCGGCAAGTATGGATAAGTGGAACGGGGGTTATTACAAATGATTTGACTGAGTATGAGACGGCAAATTAGTATATTGGAGTGACTTTGTGTTGATATGCCAGCAGAGTTCTCCGAAATCGTTGCGTGTGTGCCGAGTGAGGTCGTGGCGTTCTTCGATCGGTTCGAGGAAGTGCGTGGGAACCTGACGTTGCATCAGGAGATCGACGTGCTGAATGCCGTCGCCGAGGACGAGTTTCGCCTGTGCGTGCGGCAGAAACGTCCCACGGTTCTCATGAAGTGGTTTGAGGTCTTCCGCGACCTCTACATCTTGCATCGCGTCCGCGAACAGGGGGATGGGGACGCGGTGCGGAAGAATCCCGACAATTTCACGACATTCGCCCGGAAGATTGTCATCCCCAATACTGTTCTAATTTGTGCGCGAGAAGATTATGATGCATATGCTTAACAATCAACCAGTTTCGGAAGAAGCTTATCAGACGCTGATCAATCCTATGGAGGCGATTCTTTCGGAGACGGATCGTCTGGCAGCGAACGACGCACGGCGGTTTTCGGCGGACGAGGTGCATCGACGGCTGAAGGAGTATGCTCGTGTGTAACCGGGCGTGAAAGCCCGTCGCTTTTTAGTGCGTAGTTCTATCGTGTGTTTGGTGCGAATAATATGATATAATATCCAGCAACCGCCGTGTCCGAAACGGCCGTGGCGGAAAGAGATTATGAAATTTTTTGATCGAGAGGACAAAATTGAGGCGTTGCGCAAGATTCGCGAAAGGAGTCTGGCGGAGGCGCAGTTCACGGTCGTGACGGGGCGGCGGCGCATTGGCAAGACCGAGCTTGTCAAACGGGCGTTTGGCGACCGTGATTTCGTGTATCTCTTCGTGTCGCGCAAGAGCGAGGCGGATCTGGTCGCGGACTTCGTCGAGGAGTTCAACCGCGTATTGCCTGAGGCCGTCTCGCCAGAAGTGCGGAGTCTGCAGGGATTCTTCCGCGAGATGTTCAAGGCGGCCCGGACGCGGCCCGTCACGGTGCTCGTTGACGAGTTTCAGGATTTCTATCGCGTCAACCCCTCGGCCTTCAGCATCCTTCAGGGACTGTGGGATCGTGAACACGGCAATGTGCGGCTGAATCTCGTCGTCTGCGGCTCGATCAATTCGCTCATCAGCAAGATTTTTCTGAATCGCAAAGAGCCGCTGTACGGGCGGCAGACGGCCTTTATGCGCATCGAGCCGTTCTCCATTGCCGTTCTCAAGGAGATTCTGCGCCACTACAAGCGCCGCTACACGCCCGAAGACCTGTTGGCGCTCTGGGCGTTCACGGGTGGTGTGGCCAAGTACGTCGCGCTCCTGATGGATGCGGATGCGACGGATTTCGACAGGATGCTCAAGACGGCGATTTCCGAGGATTCGTTCTTTCTGGAAGAGGGGCGTGTTC
>CAVJWR010000067.1:14665-16667 GCA_963653155.1 Limosilactobacillus gorillae | reverse complement strand
GAATTTGGTTCGGTTACGATTAAATATAACAAGGTAGGAGCCTTTTCAACGCCCGAGGTATTGTTCGAAGGACAAGCAACACATGGCACTGTGTTGTCTATTTCGTCTTTACGTGAATACGATTCTTGGACAAGGGAAAAATTGTTGCGGTTGAAGCGTTCTCTTCAGAAACTCTTGGATCCGTTTGGAGGCGCTATTTCGGAGCGTAAGATAGAACTTGTTTGTGCGCGCGAAGAGTCGGCTGATAGTCGTACGAAAATTAGTGAGACGCAAATTAATGGTATTGTTGCCAACACTGTATTCGAAAGATTTCTTGCATCGTCTACGGTTGTGCAAGCAGAATTGAAAAATGACTCCATAGAGACGACACTTACAGATCGCGGTGTACAGATATTTCGTATTGCAGAGAATGTCCGTCATTCATATCCTGAGATGTCAACGTGTGGGGTGAAGTGTGACATTGCTTTTCTGAATAAAGCGTCAAAAACCATGTTTACCCGGACGATGGGGATTGAAGCCGTTGGCTATGGTTCGCTCTTCCTAACGCATAATGGTTTTCGCGTTTTCCCAGTCGGAGAAGAGACGGATGATTTCTGGGGATTAAACCGTCGGAAGCAACAGGGATATAGTCGCTATATAGGTACGCGTGATATTCTGGGGTGTGTTAGGGTTCAAGATCCTAAGGGAGTTTTTCAAGAAGCTTCAAATCGCGAGGGACTGGTCGCTTCGTCTGCCGTAGAGGCATTGCGTGAATTTGTCATCGTTGCGGTTCGTCGGCTTGAGTCATATCTGAATCGTGTTACCTGGAAGGATCCTGACGATAACGAGAACCTTGATCCGAAGAGCCTTAACAGGGACGAAACTCGTTCTCGAATTATCCGGCTTGTTAGGGATATGGCGGTATCTCATAAAATTCGGATATTGAACTACAATAAAGATTTAATCAAAATACTTAATGCAAAGTCAGAGTCGTACGAAGCGTCGTTATCGGATTTAAAGGCTGTTGCGGAGAAAGCACAAGATCTGAATTTGCTTCGTAAGGTTGATATAGCAGCGAAGAAGTTCGAAAAACTTCAAGAGGAGTTAAAGGAGCGTCAGCTACAGGCTCAAGAAGAGCAAAAGGCGAGACAGGCGGCAGAAACGGCAGCTGCGACAGCTAAAGCGGAAGCGCGCAAGAACCGTGAGGCCTACGATGAAGAACGCAAGAGGACTTTATTTTTGTTGACGGATGCACCGAGAGACAAGAAGTTCCTTGAGTCGTTTATGCATCAGATCTTAAAGTATGCAAGTCAGGGGAAGCAAAAAATTAACAACTATGTTCGATTTGGTAATAATGATCCCTCCAAAACGGATAAGTTGTGTGCGGATCTCTTGTATTTGTTTGAGAAGGTTTATTCGGCATCGCATTTTGCAACGATGGCTGAATTTCGCCTCAACGCAGAATATGTGACGGAAGATCTGCCTCAGTTCATAGCCCAGTATTCAGAGAAAGTGTGCATGGGATTTGATGGATCATTGTCAATCGTTGTAAAACTTCCGAAGAGGGCGTTTCTGATTAAATTCAATCCAATGGAGGTTGGTTTAATCATTGAAAATCTTGCAAGCAATTCGCGTAAGGCACATGCTTCGCAGATGACAATCTTAATGGACGTTTCAGCAGATGGACAAGCACTTACAATAATTTTCTCTGATAATGGAGATGGTTTAGCAGAAGGGTTCGCGCCTGAACGAATATTTGAGAAGGGCTTTTCTCGAACTAATGGATCGGGATTGGGGTTGTATACATGCAAGTGGGTGGCTGAACGTTTAGGAGCAGATTTCTCTTTGTCGAATCCTGGAGGTATGGGCAAAGGTGCTGAATTCACAATGAGGTTTTTGAAATGAAACTTGAGTATCGTATTCTCTGGTTTGAAGATGATCACGAAAGTGTTCAAGATGTTGTTGATGCATTGCAAGGGTCGCTTCAAGGACAAGGATTTAATCTGGTTTGTGATTGGGGCGA
>CAVJWR010000067.1:5715-14655 GCA_963653155.1 Limosilactobacillus gorillae | reverse complement strand
GTTGAACGGTTGCAAAATTACAACCCATATGACCTAATGGTTTTTGATTATGATTTGGGATCTGGCCTGACGGGTGAACAACTTGCTCAAACACTTCGGTCTCGGATTTGGACAGAAATACTCTATTATAGTGCAAATCGGAGTTCAGAGGAATTGTCCCAGGGCATGGTTTCCCATAAAGTAGAAGGTGTGTTTTGTGCCGTTCGGCAGAATCTGGAAGAGCGGATTTGGATGATTGTTGAGTCGCAAATTAAGCGGATATGTGATCTAAACAATATGCGAGGTATTGTTTTGGATGCCATGTCGACAATCGACGCTTCCATCCGGAAGCTTTTTTGCAAGCATTGTCAGGGGCTTAGGAAAGAAGAAAAAGCCAAAGTCCTTTCCAGAATCAAGAAAGTATTGGATGATCGTGGAAAGGGATTGAAAAAGTTTGCAGAATCGGGAACGGTGGAGAATGTACATCAGCTGATTTTTGATCACCGTTATATTGACTTTCAATTTGTCCGAAATCGGCTGTCTGGCATAAGTGAATGCTTTTCGGATGATTCCCCGATTAGAAGTCTTCAAGATTTGCGGAACAAGTTGGCGCACCAACCGTCTCAATTCAATGCAGATGAGAACATAATCGAGTTGATTGATCAGCGGAGTGGGCAGAAGGAGAAGTTTGATTATGATCGGTTTGCCAGAATTCGCCGCCAACTTCTTGACGTACAAACAGCACTTGCGCTATTGGTTTGACAGTAGCCGCGTGATAACATGGCAAGATAATGATTGTGAGAATGCTAATGGCAATATAAAAATGTGTTTTGCTTTTGTGACGGATGCCTGACCTTATTGTCAAGGTATGTCAGAGTAATTAACTAATGAGAAGGAAGGTGTTAGTTGATGGAAGTTGTACATGATTTCATTCTTGCGTTTCAACGATGGTGCGCCTTGGATGGTAAGGTTGCGTCTGGGCCGAAATATGTGGGATATCTGTCCTGTTTTAATCGTGAATATGCAGAACCTACGCATAGCACATGGGATGGATTGTATGCTTATGCGTATGGACATGTAGCCCCCAAGGAGGTCGTAGAGGTCGGTTCTTTCAGAGAATTTGAGAGTTTATATGGAGTGTTCAGGTTCGTTATCCTGTCATCAGGGTGTCCTGTAGGGATGAACGCTGAACGTTATGCAAAGATTCTTGACTGGTACAATAAGCCAGCGGTCAAAGGTCCGTCGTGTTTGAATGCTGCGCTGAATGCTTATCGCGATTTTTTAATTTGGAAGACATTACAAGAGCCGATTCTATCAGAATTTGCGGCTTGGCTTGCGCTGCCAGAACGAAATAAGGGAAAAGGCCTTGCAGAGAAAACCCAGTCACGATATGTGAAAGCAATCGTTTTCCTTGATAGTGCCATGAGAAGTTGGGGAATCGATCCCGACAGTGACTTATGGTCTATAGGATCGCTTATTCAATTGAGTAATGTTGAAACGCAGATTCGTAACTGTCCGCAATTCGAGAATTATAATGGGAACAAAGCTCAGGACGGCAGTTCAAAGAATCTGAACGGGACTGGTTTTCTTGACCCGTCTGCGGCATTGTCACAATTTTGTGAATTTAGAAAGAAGATGCCAATTGGTCATGTTGTCAGTGTCGAGACAGGCATGTCCGATTGTCTTTCCGTTGCCCTCAAGCTCTTTCAGCAAGGTCGCGCTGAGAAGGGATTGGATGGTTGGGCGTCGTTTGATGCTTGGGCGAAGGAGGCGCGGACGCAGTTCGCCAAGGCTGATGCTGCGATGTTTACCGAGGCGGATTTTGACTACGCCGGGTTCATGCGGAAGTTCGTCTACAATCCGACCGTCGCGAATAATTCGTTCAAGAATCACACGGCGGCGGAAAAGGCAGTGGTCGGGAACTTCATTTCTCAGAATCGCCAGTCGCCTCAGGCCGTTTCGTGGTACTTGAATCCCGCGAACAGACCCGCTGTAGCAGGAATGGGCGTTGGCGTCATGCTCAACTTCATGATGAAGGTGCGTCCGGCGGAATTCGCCACCTATTCGTCGATGCTCGACAGGATGCTCGTCTTTACGGGCGTCGCGAAAGAGCCATCGCCTCAGGAGATTACGGTCGAGAGCTATGAGGCGAACAAGGCGTTGCAGGGGCAGGTTCTTGCGAAGATGCATGAACTCGGAATCGGCAAGACGGCAGATGACAACTCGCCCGCTGACTATCTCACCGTCAACGAATTCGCCTGGTGGTTGAGCGACGAAAAGAATCAGAATCTCGTGAAGGAGGAAATCATGAGCAAACAGATGAAAAAGTCGAATGACATGTGTGACATGGACAGCAACAAGAGCATTGTCGATGAACTGAAAGAGAAGACGGATTCAATGATGGCGCGGCTTACGGCCTCGCTTCTCACGAAGCCGTTTGTCATCCTCGCCGGCGCGAGCGGCACGGGCAAGTCGCGCATGGTGAAGAAACTCGCCTACATGACGTGTCGCGCTGACATGCTCCGAAATCCGCATGACGAGACGCCCGGCAACTACTGCATGATTGCCGTGAAGCCAAACTGGCACGATTCAAGCGAACTCCTTGGCTACAAGAGCGCGTTTGCGGGACACGAATATGTCAGCTCCGATTTCGTGAAGTTCATCTTGAAGGCATTTGCATTCCCGAAGACACCGTTCTTCGTGTGTCTTGACGAAATGAATCTCGCGCCCGTCGAGCAGTATTTCGCTGAATACTTGAGTGCTGTGGAATCCGCCGGCAAGAACAAGAACGGTGAATGGGTGAGCGATCCGCTCATTCAACGCGGTGAATTTGGCGGTGACGTTCTCAACCTTGCGCCGGAGTATGAATTGCCGGAAAACGTTCGGACGACGATTAACGAAAAGGGGCTATACATCCCTAAGAACCTCTTCGTGGTCGGCACGGTCAACATGGACGACACGACGAATCAGTTCTCGCGCAAGGTTCTTGATCGGGCGATGACGATCATGATGAATGAGGTCGATTTCGGTAAACTCAAAGGCAGCGCCTACGAGAAACTCACGAATGATCTCCGCATCAAGAATGGCGAAATCGCGAAGTTCATTGATCGCGCCGTTTTTGACGGTGCGATGTTGGATGAAGGCTTTGAAATGTTGCTGAATGACATCAAGAGGGTCCTCATTGATTCGCCGTTTGAGATTGGCTATCGTTTTGCTATCGAGACGGCCCTTTATCGCGAGGCGTTAGGGTTCTTGACGGGGAAGGCGACAAAAGGGGAGGGCGAGTCCGCAAAGGCCGAACGCAAGGAGCTGTCCCTGATTGCGGTCGATCATCTGGTGTTGATGAAAGTTCTTCCGCGTATTATCGGCACTTTGGCCGAACGGGAGGCCGTTCTTAAGGAGCTGAAGGCGTTCTTGGGTTCGTTTGGGACGCATCATCAGCTCTCGGCGACGATGTTGGAGCGGATGACGAAGTTTGCGGAAAACAATGGGGGCTACATCTCGTTTTGGCCGTAAGCGATGAATGTTCTCGTCTATAAGATCGACGGACTCGCCACGTTGACCATCTCCACCAAGGGAAAGGTCGCAGAACTGCGTGCTGACCATGCGCGGCGTTTTGGCGGCGAGCTTCATGTCGAGTACCGTGTTAGCCATCCGGGAACGTTGAAGCTGTTTGATGAGGCCGTCAAGGACGAGGGCGGCATTGTCGACGGGCGTACGGGTTTGCCAGTCATCTTCGAGACTCCGAATTATTTCTTTGATGTAACTTTTATAGATGGCGTAGGCGTCAAAACCGGCTCCATGTACGTGCGGCATCATCTGGAAGATGTCGTCGGTAGGTTTTACGCAAGAGGATTGAGTCTTACGGGGCAGTTGTCGTTCGTCAACGAACCCGGCAAGTTCCGCTTTGAGGTCGCGTATGAGCGAGGGGCGGGTGTTCAGTCCTTCTGGATTGAGTTCCTGGTGGTGTCGACGAAACTGAACGTGCAGACGGACTATGGGGAGATCCTTTCACGGATCGAGCGTGAAGACCGCAACATGGTCTTCTCGTCCTATGCCAAGACAATCAATGATGTTACTGTAAAGAAGCGGGTCCAAGAGGCTGGCGATTGGAGTTGGGCGGTTTATTTTGAATGTGCGTTTGATGAGTATGAGGATGCCTTAAAGCGTATTCTCCGGCTTCCACATAAGGAAATGGTGTCACGGCACGACTATCGACGCGCAAACCAGATTCGGAAGTGGAGTGTGCCTATGGTGCGTGCGTTTGCACGGTTTCAGGATGACCTGCCGCGCCTTGAGACGCATCGTTTCCGTAACCCGATAACCGAGAATACGTTTGACACGTCGGCAAATCGATTTGTAAAGTACACGCTCGGGAAAATGGGGCTTTGGCTTTCGAAGGCGGTGCAGACTGTTCGAGACGACAGCCGGTACGCGGAGAAGTTTCGACAGGCCCTTGCGGAACGTGCGGAACGGTTTGCGCAGTATCTGCATGCGCCGATGTTGAAGGCTGTGGGACGATATGTTGAGCCGAAGGGAGGCGACCTCGTTCTGCAGATGCGTCCGGGGTATGTCCAGATTCGCATTGTGTGGGAGTTGATGCATGCGCTCTTCACGACAGACGCGAACCTGTCAAGGCAGAAGCTCTCCGTCGGGTTCAATTCACTCGCGGCTTTGTATGAGTTCTGGTGCTTCATTGAGGTGCGCGAAATCGTCCACGGGCTTCTGGGCGCGAACACGTATGAATGCCGGACGGTCAATCGCGAAGGTCTTTCGATCGCCAAGGTGCTTGAGGGCGCACTTGAAAATGAGAACGTGAAGGACGTTAGAACTTATGGATGCCAGTATCTGAAGGATGGCCAGGTCGTTGCGGAACTCATGTTCCAGCAATCGTATGGCCCAAATGAGAAAGAAGCGGCATGCTATGCAAAGCCGTTTTGCCAACGTCCCGACATCGTTTTGCGTTTGTTCCAGAACGGACGGCCCTACACGTATCTCTTTGACGCGAAGTATCAACTGGAATGTTCGTCTTTCACGGACTCGAAAGACGCCGCACCGCGTGCTGCGCTTGATCAGATGCACCGTTACCGGGACGCGATCCTCTATCGCGAGCGAGGCGTTTCGCGGGATGTGGTTGGTGCGTTCATTCTGTTCCCCGGAGATGAGGCACGTGAGGCGAACCTCTACGACTACGAAGAACTTGTCGAGGAGCAGAACATAGGCGCATTCCCGCTGTTGCCGAAGAAACATCAGCGGTTGAAGGCCTTTTTGACGAGACTCTTTGCGCGGGTGTCGTTTGGGGAGATCCCCTACGCGGCAAGGCTTGAGGCCGAGGCGATTCCGCAGCGGTATCTCCGCTATGTGGAGGCTGAAATGAAAATTTTGAAGCCGGGCTCGCTCCTTGTTGCGAACGGGTACCCGAAAGGGTTTGTTGAGATGGTCGAGAAAATCGGCCTGTGTTCGTGGGTTCTGCCGTCTGGCATGGTGGCGGAAGACATACGCCTGGTGTTGTGCGGCTCGGTCAATGGCGTCGATAAGATTGTGTTGGATGAGGGCGTTCCGCCGCGAGGACCGTTCTCGAAGGCGGAGTTGTTTGAGGCGTATCCCGAATTTTCCGCGTTGGAACCAAGGCCGGGTAGTAAAGGACGTGTGTTTCCACAAGGCAACTACTACGTTTGGAAGGTTAAGGAGCTATGCTGAGGTAGCTGAGACGCAAGTTATTTGATGGGTAGACAAGATGTTTCATTAGGTGTTCGTTACGAGGGGGAGCTCTACCGTAAAGACGGTATGGTCGCCGGGGGTGGACTGGACAGAGACGTTGCCGCTGTGGAGAAGGGCAATGTGCTTGACTATGGCCAAGCCAAGCCCCGTGCCGCCGAGTGACCGGCTACGAGCCTTGTCCACGCGGTAGAATCTCTTGAAGATGTGCGGCAGATGTTCGGCGGGTATGCCAATGCCGTAGTCCGTCACAGATATGAATGCACGGCCCGAAGCCGTGGAAAGCGCAATGTCAACGCGATCTGTGCCGGAATACCTGAAGGCGTTCTCCACGAGATTGACGATGATCTGCTCAAGGAGATGCGGATCGCCGTTGACGACGGCAGGGTCGCATCTTGTCACGGCAAGCGTTATGTGCGACTGCTTTGCACGCGCCGTTTCGAGTGTGGCCACGGTGTCTACGATCTTTTCGAGCGGAACCTGCACGAAGTTGCGATGCTCTTCGCCCTGTTCGCGTTCGATCTGTGCAAGGGACAGCACGTCCTTTACGAGGGAATTCAGCCGCTTGGCCTGATCGTGCACTATGTCCATGAGTTCGGCCCGTTCGGCATCCTGAAGCTCCGAACCGTCCCCGATCATCTCCACGGCGCCGACGATCGCGGTTAGCGGCGTCTTGAGCTCGTGCGCTACATTGGCCGTGAATTCGCGGCGAAACTGTTCGTTCGCCTCGGCGGTCTTGAGCGCACGGGCCTGTTCGTCGATGCGTCCCGAGAGGTTGCGCGTGAAGATGAAGATAAGCGTGACGACCAGCGCACCCACGAGGCCGGCCGTAACGAGGCCATGCCTTGCGAGCCTGACGGGTTCCTGCACGCCATTGTACGGCACGGCAAGCCTCACGACCTTGTCGCCCACCCTGTGTGCGCAGTACAGCTGGTACGATCCAAGTGTCTCCGAGCGGCGCAGCACCATGCCGGAGGCACCTGCGAACGCCTGGTGTATCTCTTCGCGTGAAAGGTGGTTGCCGGTGGCGGAGTCCGTATCGTACATCACGGAGCCGTCGGAATCCACGACCGTAACGCGGATGCCTTGCCTCTGTTTGGCGTCGCAGAATGCCTTTACGGCAGTGATGTCCCCAGCGGACAGCGGCGCCGAAAGTGTTGCGGCGGCGAATTCGGTGCGTTCGCGTATGTCGCTTTCGGCCAAGGCGTCAACGACCCTGCTGAAGCTTCTCGTCTGAATGACAAGCACCATCCCGAAAACGACGATCCCGATGATCGCCGAAACCGTGACAATCCAGCTCTTGCCGCCGCATCGCATCATGTTATGCGGTATCCAACCCCGCGAATCGTTTCAATGTGGGAAGCCCAGTCGCCGAGCTTCTTCCGAAGCCCGACCATCTGGACGTCGATAGTGCGTTCGGTGACTATCTTCTGCTCGTCGGATATCCGGTCGATGATCATGAGCCGGGTGAACACGCGGTTTCTGTTCGACAGCAGAAGCTCAAGTATCCTGTACTCGCTCAGCGTAAGCGCGAGCATTGCGCCGTTGAGCGTTATGGTGTGGGATGCGTCGTCGATGGTAAGCCCGTCGAACTCAAGCGTCTTCTGTCCATCCGAATCTGGATGCCTCAGGACTGCCCGTATGCGCGCCAGAAGGATCGCCTTTGAGAACGGCTTCGTGATGTAGTCGTTGGCGCCAGCGTCAAGCCCAAGGACTACATCGTGTTCCTCGCTCTTGGCCGTAAGCATTATCACGGGCGTGTCGCGCGTGACCGGATTTGCCCGCAGACGGCGGCACACCTCCATGCCGTCCAGTCCCGGAAGCATAAGATCCAGTAGGACAAGCTGTGGCCGTTCCCGCTCGACGAGATCGCATCCCGTCAAGCCGTTATCCGCTTCGAGGACATTGCGGTAGCCGGCTGTCTTCAGCGCCAGCACAATCACGCGGCGGATCGCCGCCTCGTCCTCGATTACAACTATCTTGTCGTTTTTCAAAACCATATCATTCTATCATATTTGGCTGTGGAATACAGTAGAAGGGCAAAACCCCGGACGCGCAGAAGCGCGTCCCTCCCGCATCTTCGCGAAATCGGTGAAACAGGTGCATCATTTCGCGAAAGCGTTTGCACGTATCGCGATGTTGCCGATATGCCGCGATATGTCACGCAATCCGGAAAGGACGGCGAGGAATGCCACGCCATAGCTTTCCGTTCCGCTTTGGGTGCTGAGGTGCGAGGCAAACGAGCGCGATATGGATTTCGCCATGGCGTGTATCGATTCCTCAACCTCTTCCGGGTCGTGCTTCGACGGTTTCCCGTTGCGCAGGGTCCCTACGGTATCGCGAGCAAACTCGCGAACCTTCGATATGACATCCTGAAGGTTTGCGGTTATGTATTTAGGCACGCCCTCGTGCCTGATGCGCGATGTCTTGCGGTATATGCGCAGGGCGAGGTCGGATATCCTTTCCGCGTCATTTATGCAGTGTATGATTTCGGGAATCGTTTGCGCCTGGTTGTCGGTGAGCTTGTGCTGCGAGATCCGTATCAGGTAGTCCCTGATCTTGTCGTGCGTGTCGTCTATCTCGTTTTCGGCCTTTTGGACGGACTCCTCGTCGATGTGGGCGTTTCCGAGGCAGTTGTTCAGCGACGCGGACGCGACAGTCCAAGCGCGGCGCGTCATGTCCGCCAACGCGATCATCACGGCTTTCAGCGCCATTTCCGGAGCGGCGAGCAGGTGCGGCTCAAGCGTGACCGTGTGCTGGCTCCGGTCGTCGGGGATTATCTTTCTGCAGATCTTCGCGAGAAGCGGTATGAACGAGGCAAGGACGATCACATTGGTTACGTTGAACAGGGTGTGGGCCATCGCAACGTATCTTGCGGGGTTGACGTTTTCGATCCCCTGGCCCTCCGTGAAGCACGCAACGAAATGGAAGAATGCCGGTGCACGGAGGCCCGCCGAGTTGGATGTCACCAAGAAAAACGTGCAGACAAGTAGCGTGGCCCCGATCAGGTTGAACAGCGCATGCGCGAGCGCCGTCCTGCGGGCGTTTGCGTTCGTTCCGATGGAGGCGAGGGCGGCCGTGATGGTGGTGCCGATGTTGTCGCCGAGCACGATTGGCACGGCTGTCCAGATGTTGATGAGGCCCGAACTCGCGAGCGCTATCGTTATGCCGATTGTCGCGGACGAGCTTTGCACGACCATCGTGCATATCGTGCCTACCGCTATGGCGCCGAGTACGTTCACC
>CAVJWR010000067.1:0-5705 GCA_963653155.1 Limosilactobacillus gorillae | reverse complement strand
GGAATCCGGATACGGATGGTGAGCAGTCGAACTTCGAGAAGAACGATATGAACTCAGGCAATTTCGCCACGGCCTTAAGCTCGTGGGACATCAGCCCCATGCCGAAGAACAGGAAGCCAAACCCCAACGCCGTCTTCCACGCGCCGCGCGTCACGGCTCGCCTTGAGAACATCAATCCCGATACGCCTATCACGACTGCTGGCAGGGCAATGTCGTCCAGATTGAACGACACGAGCTGTCCGGTCACCGTGGTGCCGATGTTCGCGCCGAATATTACACCGATAGCCTGCTGGAGCGACAGGAGCCCGGCGTTCACGAAGCCCACCGTCATTACGCTTGTGGCCGAAGAGCTCTGGATGAGCATCGTGACGATGCCGCCGGCCAGTATTGCCGCGACCCTGTTTCGCGTGACGTACGCGAGTATGGCCTTCATCCTGTCGCCGGCCACCTGGGTTAGCCCTTCAGACATGAGGCCCATGCCGTATACAAATATGGCAAGGCCCCCTAACACCGTTACTGTAAATTGCGCGATATCCATGACTGTTATTCCTTGTTTAATATTTCGCGCAAATTGTACGAAAACATGATGTGTGGACGGTTAGGATTATGTTAGGATTATGTTAAAAACTTGGGGTAGTAATCCTCTATTGCAATTGTCTTTTTGTCGTTAAGGTGAATTGTGTCGCCAGGCTTTGGGGGTTGAGCCTGTGGCTGCGCGGAACACATTCGTGAAATAGGCAGGGTTGCAGTATCCGAGCGCATAGGCGATTTCCGAAATCGGCTGCCTTCTGTTGTCCGCGAGGCGTCGCTTGGCCTCGTCGAGGCGAAGTCGCGCGAGTAGATGGGCTGGCGCAATGCTGAGGTCGGCGGCGAATGTGCGGTCGAGCGTGGCGCGTGACACGCCGAGCCGTTCGGCGAGCTGTTCTGTTGACGGAGGCTTTGCGAGATCCCTGCGGTATATTTCAATGGCGCGGCCTACGAGTGGAGTGGTTGCGGCGAGCGCATCCGTTGAGGTGCGCTCCGCGATGCCGCATGGCGGGATGAGGATGACTGGCGGCTCGGACACCCTCCCGTAGGCGGGATCAGTCATCAGCCGATCAAGCAGCTTCGCGCCACACAGTCCGTTCTCCGTAAGGTCGTGTCGTACGGATGAGAGCGGTACGGTCTGCGCCTCGCAGAGAGGTTTGTCGTCGCCGGCTCCGAGAATGGAGATGTCGTCTGGTATGCGGAGGGCTGCGGACATCGCCGCAGATTCCACGCGAGAGGCGTCCGCATCGTCGAAACAGAATACCCCAAGCGGCTTGGGCGCAGACTTGATCTTGCGCATCAGCCATCGCGATAGTGTGCGCCAGTCGTCGGATTGGGTGCTTTTGGGATCCAACGCCCATATCCATCGCGATACGCTACATCCCTCCGATGTCCCGAAAGTATTGGCGAACGAGTCGCACCGCAGCTTGTGCTGGTGCCCCCACGCAGTTGAAAACCAGGCGGCGTTTCTGAAATAGCGCGAGCGGAAATGTTCTGCGGCCACACGCCCTATCGCGGCATTGTCGCCCGCTACGCGCGGCAACCGTATCTCCGGGTGCGCAATTGTGAGGTCTACTACAGGTATGCCTCGCCGACGGAGAGAGCGCACCTGCCGCAGTACGCTTGCGTCGTCTCGAAGGGTGACGAGAGCCCCATCCCCGGTCCATCCCGTGAGCGCATGCGTCAGGCGGTCGGCGACCGTAAGGTGCCAGCCGTGTCCCTTCGCGTAGCGCGCTATGCCGGCGAAGCGTCCCGGAGAGGAAGGTGTGATCAGCAGAAGGACGTTCTTGATTGTCATGCGGCCCATTTTACCACGACTGAGCGAAAAACGCAATTCTGTGCGAATGTTTGCAACTCTTTGGCATTGCATCCGATCCTGTGATGTGGGATAATCGCGTCAACATGAAAAGGCAAGCTTTCTGTCTGGAGAAAAGTCAATGGATACGGATGTAATCGTCATAGGCGCAGGTGTGGTCGGCTGCGCCACTGCACGCGAACTGTCGCGCTACAACCTCAACGTCACGGTCTTGGAGGCCGGCAGCGATGTCGCAGAGGGTGCATCCAAGGCGAACTCGGCGATTGTCCATGCGGGCTTCGATGCGAAGCCCGGCACAAGCAAGGCGAAGTTCAACGTGCTCGGCAACGTGATGTTCGAGGATGTCTGCCGCGAGCTCAAGGTGCCGTTCCGGCGCAACGGATCGCTTGTGCTCGCTTTCGGCGGCGAGGACGAGAACGCGCTTGCCGAGCTCAAGGAGAGGGCCGGAAAGAACGGTGTTCCCGTGGAGATAATAGGCCGCGACGAGTTGCGCGCTCGCGAGCCGAACGTATCCCCGGAGGCGACCGCCGCGCTGTGGGCGCCGACCGGCGGCATATGCTGCCCGTACGAACTCACGTTCCGCTACGCGGAGAATGCTGCCGCGAATGGCGTGTCGTTTCTGTTTGACGCCAAGGTGGATGCGATATCCCAATGCGAGAAGGGGTGGCGGGTGCTGTGCGCAGACGGTCGCGCATTTGCCGCACGGGCCGTGGTAAACTGCGCCGGCATCCATTCCGACGAGCTGAACAACCTCGTCTCGCGCACGAAGTACTCGATCGCGGCGCGGCGTGGCGAGTACCTTATGCTCGACAAGGATGAGGACGGCACGTTCTCCGCGACCATGTTCCAGGTGCCGTCCAAGATGGGCAAGGGAATCCTCGTTTCGCCCACTGTGGACGGCACCGTGATCGTCGGCCCTACCGCCGAGGACATTGAGGACAAGGAGGACAAGGCCACGACGTATGCGGGGCTTGAGAAGGTCAAGGCAGGAGCTAGGCGGACGTACCCGAACCTGCCGCTCGGCAAGGTGATAACGGAGTTCTCCGGGCTTCGCGCCCACGAGACTACGGTGGGGGATTTCATCGTTGGGGAGGTTCCTGATGCGCCATGCTTCTTCAATGCAGTCGGCATAGAGTCGCCGGGCCTCACGTCCGCCCCTGCGCTTGGGCTCCACCTATCTGGACTTGTCGCAGAGCGGCTTGGCGCATCGAGAAAGAATCCGTCCATAGTCTCCAGCGACGTCTCGTATTGGCCAAAGACGCGTGAGATGTCGCCCGAAGACTTGGCCGAACTTGTCGCGCGGGATCCGAGCTTCGGGCGCGTGATATGCCGATGCGAAGGTGTGACGGAGGGCGAGATACGCGCGGCGATCCGGGCACGTGTGGGTGCCCGTACGCTGGACGGCATAAAGCGTCGTACGCGTTCAGGCATGGGGCGCTGCCAGGGAGGCTTCTGCACTCCGCGCCTGATCGAGATACTTGGCACGGAGCTTGGCGTTCCGCCGGAGCAGTTCCTGCTTTCCCGCAAGACGGCCCCGGAGGCGTTGCGGCGACAGGCCTCGCAGACATCCAAGTCATCCATATCGTATGACGTGATCGTTGTAGGGGCAGGCCCTGCCGGGCTTGCGGCTGCGGTGGCGGCAAAGGGCGCCGGCGCGGAAAACGTGCTGATAATCGAACGCGATGATGCGCCTGGCGGAATCCTGCAGCAGTGCATCCACAACGGATTCGGGCTTCACCGCTTCAAGGAGGAGCTAACTGGCCCAGAATATGCGCAACGGTATGTCGATTTGGCGCATGAGGCTGGTGTGGAGATCATATGTGGAACGATGGTTCTCTCCGTTGAGGCGACGCACGTTACCGCTATGTCGCCCCAGGGTGGACTAATGGTATTCAGGACCAAGGCGGTGGTCCTCGCAATGGGCTGTAGAGAACGTCCGCGAGGCGCCCTGATGACACCGGGGACTCGTCCGGCCGGCGTCTACACGGCTGGAACGGTCCAGCGCCTCGTGAACATGGATGGCATAATGCCGGGCAAGCGCGTTGTAATCCTCGGTTCCGGGGACATTGGCCTGATCATGGCACGGCGGCTGACGTTCTCCGGGGCAAAAGTGCTGGCGTGCGTCGAGATCATGAAGAAAAGCTCAGGCCTCATGCGCAATGTGGTCCAGTGCCTTAACGACTACGACATACCGCTCCTGCTGTCGCATACCGTCACGGACGTGGAGGGACGTGAACATGTCACCGGCGTAAAGGTGGCGCAGGTGGACGAGAATCTTCGCCCAGTTCCGGGAACCGAACGGCATTTCGATTGCGATACGCTCGTGCTGTCGTGCGGGTTGATTCCGGAGAACGAGCTTACGAAGAAGGCCGGCATCGAAATCGATCCGAAGACGCGTGGACCAAAGGTCGATCCGAAGACGATGGCGACGAGTGTGCCTGGAATATTTGCGGGCGGCAATGTCGTAAGGGTTTATGATCTTGTGGATTGGGTTTCGCGCGATTCTGAGATCGCGGGCCGGTCTGCGGCCGAATATGCGAAAGGGGTGCTGTGATGAAGATGATATGCATAAGCTGTCCGAGAGGATGCGAATTGGATGTGGAGCGTATCGGCGATGAGATTCGCGTGACGGGGAACGCGTGTCCGCGTGGAGATGCGTATGGACGCGCGGAACTCGTCAATCCCACCCGGATGGTGACTGGACTCGTTAGGGTCGCAGGCATGCGCAAGCCTCTGCCTGTGAAGACCAAAACGCCAGTTGCGAAGTCCAAGATAGATGCGGTACTTTTCGCGATGCATCAGGCAACCGTGCAATTGCCTGTCAAGATCGGAGATGTTATAATCCGCGACATTGCCGAGACAGGCGTTGATCTTGTGGCTACCGCAAACATGTGAGAGAGTGAAGGGCGGAGCGGTTGATGCATGTGCCGTATTGTGATTGCCGCCTGTCGGAGGGACATGGATGAAGAACCTGATAGAAGAGGCTTTGAAGAACGCGACAGATACGAAGCACTGCGTCATTGGCGCGGGAGCCGTTGGCGAAACGGCAAGAGTGTTTGGCGATGCGTTCCCGTCCGCCAAGAATGCGATCGTCATTGACGATACGAATACGAAGCGTGTGGCGGGAAGCCTTGTACTTAATCTTCTGCGGGAGGCGGGGATTACGGCGTCAGAGCATACCATAAACCCTGACGGCAGCTGGTTCCATGCGACATACGACAAGGTGGATGAGGTACGGACGGCCATCGTTCGGGCAAGGGATGCCGTGACGGGCCGAACGATCGTGCCTGTGGCGGTAGGCTCCGGCACGATAAACGACCTCGTCAAGCGCGCGAGCGAAGAGTTGGGACTGCGCTACATGACGGTGGGAACGGCTGCCTCCATGGACGGCTATACGTCGTTTGGCGCATCGATAACGAAGGATGGCATGAAGCAGACCCTCCCGTGCAAGGCTCCGCTCGCGTGCATCGTCGATTCTGAAATCGCCGCAAAGGCTCCGCCGGAGATGACGGCTTCCGGTTATGCCGACCTATTGGCAAAGATCCCTGCCGGGGCTGACTGGCTGCTTGCCGACGCCATAGGGTCTGAGGCAATCCATCCGCTTGCCTGGCGTCTCGTGCAGGGCCCGCTTCGCGAGGCGCTTGCGAATCCTGTCGGCTGTGCGCAAGGTGACGAAAAGGAGATCCGCAAACTGTGCGAGGGACTTGTGATGAGCGGTTTCGCAATGCAGGCGATGGGGTCTTCGCGTCCTGCCTCCGGTACCGAACATCAGGTTTCGCATTACTGGGACATGGAGGATCTGTCGTTTAAGGGGCGGCCGGTCTCACATGGCTTCAAGGTTGGCATCGGCACCCTGATATCC
>CAVJWR010000066.1:9198-16781 GCA_963653155.1 Limosilactobacillus gorillae | reverse complement strand
ATCATGAGCCGAATGGGGCGCAGTATACCACAAAAGGCATGATATAATATGCGGCATGAGATACGAACATCGCAGGGAAGGATCGTCGTCGAACAGAGATGAAAGGCGGCCTGTGCATGTGGCAGAGACGCAACGCAAGACCGCGCTCACCCATAGGCCGGTGCCGCTTGCCATCGTTGGAGGAGGCGCGGCGGGCTTGTTCGCGGCGGCTACGGCGGCAAGTCGCGGCATAGGGTGCCTGCTCTTAGAGCGCAAGGCCCGGATCGGATCAAAGATGCTGATGACGGCCAACGGACGCTGCAACTTCACCAAGGACATATCCGCCGAAAGGATGCTTGCGGACATTGGCGAGCCGGTGGCGTCATTTGTCGCGCATGCCATCAGGAATTGCCCTCCATCGATGATCGCCGCCGGATTCAAGGCAAGGGGGCTGAGGATTAAGCGTCGTGCCGATGGATGCCTGTTCCCGGCCAGCGAGAAGGCGGCCGACGTTGTACATGTGTTTGGCGATCTTCTGCGCGACAATGAGGTTCCGCTTCTCGCCAATTGTCCGGTGACAGGAATCCAGCCAATGAAGAACGGGTTCATAGTCGCGACGAAATCCTTCACCGTATGGGCCGAGAATGTGCTGATCGCGACGGGCGGCATTTCGTTCCCGAAGACGGGAAGCGTCGGCGACGGGCAGAGATTCGCCGCAGAACTCGGCCACCATGTCGTGCCGCTTCGCGCCGGACTTACAGGATGCGAGACTTCCGACAGGCGTGTGCTTTCCCGCTCTGGCGTACGCTGCATGCAGAACGCGGCGGCATCCGTTATGGTTGACGGCAAGACGCTCTTTCGGTCTGTTGGGGAGGTCGAGTTCGAGCCGTGGGGAATTACCGGGGCCGCAGTGTACAATTGCACACGCTGGGCGGCGAGGCATGTGGATCGGACGGCTCGATGGACTCTTGACCTGGAACTTGGTGCGGAAAGGCTTTCTGTCGAGAAATTCACCGTGAGACCCGTAAAGGAGGCCATCGTTACGATGGGTGGCGTATCGCTTGACGAGATCGATTCCCAGACAATGGAATCGAAGATCGTGCCCGGACTGTATTTCGCCGGCGAAGTGCTTGACATCGATGGCCCTACTGGCGGATACAACATTTCGCTCGCATTCGCCACGGCACGTCTGGCGGTGGAAAGCATATGCAAAAATCGAAAAGGGAGATGCTGAGATGGACAAGAGAGGAGTAGTGGTTATAGGCACGGGACTGATAGCGAAGTTCCATGCGCGGGCGGTGAACGCATCCGAAAAGCTTAGGCTTGTGGGGTTCGTTGGCAGAACCATGGAAAAGGCCTCAGCATTGTCTGCCGAGTTCGGCGGCGAGGCGTTCGACAATCTCGATACCGCGCTGTCTTTGCCAGAAGTAGGCATGGCCGTAGTGGCAACGGCATCAGGTGCGCACGACGAGGCGGTGCTTGCCGCCGCACGCCATCGTGTGCCGGTGCTGGTGGAAAAGCCCATCGCGATAACGGTTGAGCGCGTTGACCGCATGATCGCGGCGTGTCGCGAGACGGCGACTCCGCTTGGGTGCATATTCCAGACCAGATGGACGGATGAGTTCAGGAATGCGAAGGCTAGGGTCGAAAGCGGCGAACTCGGAAGGCTCACCTATGGGGCTGTGCGCATACCATGGTGGAGGTCGGACGAATACTACACGAATTCCTCGTGGCACGGCAAATGGAAAATGGATGGAGGCGGGGCATTGATGAACCAGTCCATAC
Organism: Limosilactobacillus gorillae; assembly: GCA_963653155.1. Classification (GTDB taxonomy): domain Bacteria; phylum Verrucomicrobiota; class Kiritimatiellia; order RFP12; family UBA1067; genus UBA1731. The sequence continues at coordinate 15,017 of CAVJWR010000066.1, read as the reverse complement.
ACATGGTCGATTGGCTTGTCGCCCTCATGCCGCCGGTCGAGGACGTAAAGGCGTTTGCCGCCACGCTTGCGCATCCGATGGAGGCGGAAGACACAGTTTCGGCCTCGATTCGTTTCGCTGGCGGCGCTCTCGGCAGCGTGTATGCGACAACCGCATCATTCCCGGGACGAGGCAAGTCCATGGAGATAACGGGCACCAAGGGCACCCTTGAATTTTCCGATGACGGGCATGGCGTATCACGTCCAGATGCCTTGGACTACGCTCCGCACATGGCCTGTTTCGAGGCTTTCGCCGATTCGCTTGAGCCGGGCGGAAAGCCATATCCCATTCCCGGCGAAGAGGCCCGCAAATCCGTAGATCTCATTGAGCGCATATACGTGTCGGCGTATGGGGAGGGGTATAGGGAATTTACGATTTGCGATTTATGATTTGCGATTGCATTTAGTCATTTGGGGATTTTACGATTTTTAGCCGTGGAGAAGTGGAGAGATTTTAGAAGTTAGAGATTAGGTTTTAGTTGGTAGTTGGATAGATGGTGTTTAAGGTTTTCAGGTGGACGCATTTCCGTGAAATGCGTAAAGCGGGAGGGACGCAATTCATTGCGTCCACGCTTCTCGTTAGGTCTTGTCGGGACGGCATAGCTTCGATCAGGGCCAATATCGTGCCGATGCTTCTTCTTTGGACGATGGCGATCGCCTTGGTCGCGGCATACTACATGGTGCCGTCAGTGTCGGCTGTACTTGAGCCGTTGCAGAGATGGCAGACGTCTAGCGGGAAACTTGCGGCGTTCCTGAACCGGGCTGTGTTCTGCGGATTGATACCTGGCATTTTCATGGCTCTTGTGCCATCGGTGCGTCCTGCTCGCCCGTTGCTGGCGATCGCCGCTCAGATCGCATGGCTGGGCGTCGTCGGCATCCTTTGCGACATCATGTACAACATGAATGCGCAGGTTTTTGGCACAGGTGTCGATTTCTGTACGCTACTTGGCAAAACGCTTGTCTCGCAATTCATCTGGACTCCTTTTGTGTTTGCGATACCGGGAGCTGCCCTCTGCCTTTGGATCGGTTGCGACTTTTCGCTCGCGCGATTTCTTCGCGACTGGCCAAAGCGCTACTTCTCGCGGATGTACCTTCCTTTCCTGATTACGAATTGGGCGGTATGGATTCCGGCGATGATGGCCGTACACTCGTTTCCTACGCCATTGCAGATTCAGCTATCTGGGCTTGTCGGTGCGTTTTGGAGCCTGCTCGGACTGGAGCTTGGCCGCCGTGCTTCCTCCAGTCGGACATCGAACATCCGAAATGCCGCTTGAACGTTGCCTTGAGATGGGAGTTGGACGCAAAACCGCATAGTTCCCCTATGCGATCAATCGGGGTCATGGTTGTATTGAGCATGGCGCATACATGCCCAAGACGACATTCGCACAGTTCCTCGACTGGCGTTTTCCCCGCAATGTGCCTAAAATGCCGCTGAAGAAGGCGTTCTGAGCATCCGGCAGCCTTTGCTATGTCGCCGATGGTGACATCACTCGCCGAATTCCGCCTGATGAATTCACGTGCAAGCGAGACGATCCTTGCGGATCCGCTCAGATCCATGGTTGATAGCCGTTCGACTATGCCGCGTATGCCGTACATTTGGATGCGTGGCGAAACTTTCTTGTTGCGCATGAGACTGTCGAGCATTTCCGCGAGACGGTATCCTGACGATTCGAAATCCAGCTGTATGCTGGACAGCGAGGGCTGAGTCCATTCGCAAATCATCTCCTCATTGTCCACACCGAGAACCTGAACCTGTTTCGGCACATTGATTCCGATGAGTCTGCATACATCCAGAATGTGCTTCGCCCGGCTATCGACAGCCGTGAGGATTGCGCATGGCTTTGGCAGCGACTGAAGGAAGTCCGCGAGCCGCCGTTCCTCCGATGCCCATCCGCTTCCGTCTGGATTGCTGAATACCGAGCAGCTGAAACCGTTTTTCTCCAGCTCATGCACGAAACCGACTTTCCTGTCTTCCGACCACGTTTGTGCGTTTGGCATGCCTACGAATGCGAAGTGCCTGTGTCGTTTCCTCATGAAGAACTGCGCACCGACTCTGCCGACCGCAAAATTGTCGCAGATGATCGCCCCGAAGTTCTCGCAACCTCGCGGCGGCATTATGTCCCGTCCGTTGGCGATTGCGTATGCGCGGGCAGACAATGCGCCTTTCATCGTGTTGGCGGTGAAAAGCTCCGGCACGGTGATTATGCCATCCGCATGCCATCCGGAAAGATCGTCAATCACTTCATTGTCGCTGTGGGCGCCAAATATGAAAAGGTCCCATTCCTGATGGGTCGCCGCATAGCGCAGTATGCCGGACATCCTCTCCTGATATGGTTTTGTCCCGCGAGGTATGATCACGGCCACGTGAAATACCTTGCGTCCGTTTCGATGGAGTGAGTTTGCCTTCATTTCCGCAAATGGTAGCACATCCGATCCTTGTTCGCAATAGAGTATGTTAATGGACGGAAAAAGATATGTGCAGTAAAAACAATTTTGATAAAATTACGGCAAAATCAGGAGGGATGGAAAATGCTGTCATTAAATCGATGGGCCTTGGCAGGCATGACACTGGCCATTGCAAGCGTGTGTGCGGCGTTTGGCGGTTTGCCGCCGCGTTCGGCATATTGCGATGGCTTTGGCGTACTGCGCTGGTCTGATGACAGATCGGAGGTTGCCATATTCGGCGTGAACTACTACACGCCGTTTCACGTCGAATACATTGAGACGGGCAAGCGGGGCTTCGACCACAAGGAGGTAATCCGGCGTGACGTCGCCAATTTCCGTCGGCTTGGGCTTACCGCGCTACGCGTCCATTGCTTCGACCGTGAGATATCTGACAAGGACGGGCATCTTCTTGACAATCATCACCTCGATCTGCTTGACTACCTGATAGCCGAATGCGCCTCGAACGGAATGTGGACTGTGCTTACCCCAATTGCCGGATGGGGGCTTACGACAGGCGATGCGGCAAAAGGCTTCGGTTGCGGCACCAGTCATAGGCAATTGAGTTCCGACATTGCGCTTTTGGCTCCGCAACAGCGGTACCTTGAGGAGTTTGCCAAGCACGTCAACCGCTACACGGGGCATCGCTATGCGGATGACCCTGCCGTTTTGGCGTTCGAGCTGATCAACGAACCTGATTATAAGGAAGGTTCCACGGCTGCGCAGATTGCCGATTATGCGAATGCCTTGCTGGATGGCATTCGCCGCTCCGGTACGCGCAAGCCTATCTTCTACAACACAATGGTCAACGGTGCTCGGGGCATTGTCGCCTTACCATACCTAAATGTGGACGGGATCACGGGAGGGTGCTACTGCACAGGACTTCGTGCAGGACGTGCCCTCGATATGGAAGGTAGCCAGCTTGCTTCCATCAAGACTTGCCGTCTTGATTCGTCACGGGATCCGGCCCTGCGCCGCTTCGCGAAAATCGTCTACGAGTTCGATGCTGCGGACGTCTACGGGGCCTACATGTACCCGGCGATGGCGAAAATGTTCCGTCACGAGGAAGTGCAGTGTGCCACGCAGTTTCAGTACGAGTCATTTCCAGTGGCATTCGACAATCCGTGCTACAAGACGCATTACCTTCACCTCATCTATACGCCAGAAAAGGCTCTGTCGCTTGCGATTGCGGCAGAAGCCTTCCGCAGATTGCCGCGCGGGACGCCCTATGAGCCTGCCGAGAACGAGATCGTTTTCCCGCCGTTTCGCGTCAATGCGGCGGCAAACCTTTCCGAGATGGTCACGGAGACGGATTACCTGTATACGGCCAAGCCCTTGACATTGCCGCCAGCTCCAGAAAAGTTGCGTCGCGTCTGGGGATGTGGCGCATCGTCGGTAGTGTCGTCCGATGGAACCGGTGCGTACTTCCTTGATCGCATCGAGGCTGGAGTATGGCGGTTGCAGGTGTTCCCAAGCATAATGCCGATAGCCGACCCGTTCACGGGCAAGCCCGGACCGAAGACCATAGTCCTTTCGGATGCGCCGTCAATGAGGGTTTCGCTCCCTGACCTTGGCTCAGATTTTGCCGTGGAGTCAACAACAGGCCGAGTGCCGGTTGCTGTGGAGAAGGGTGGGCGGTTCAAGGTTGCGCCGGGCGATTACATCCTGATGTCGGCGGCTCACAGGTCGGATGCTGCGGCTCACGAAAGGGCGAGGGCTGCGAATATTCCTCCATATTGGGCACCGCCGCCTGATGCTGTCGATCCTTCATGGACGCGCTGGCAGCCATCGTGGGATGCTTTCCTCAATGAAGCCCGCAAGATTGCGACGACCTACGATAGGTGGAATTTTCTCGGAGAGAAAACGGGAAGGATCGGGGCGAAGAACTATTTGCATTCATGCGTGACACGGCGGATTCCGGCGAGCGGGCGGTTGTGGGACGAGCTTTTCCATGAGGCTGGCGATATGACACATGCCGTCATTGTCGGACGGTCGCTTACGACTAACGTAGAACCGGTGGAAATTTCACTGCGACTTTCCGACAAGACGTCCTGGGGCACGGTCGTGCGCTTGCCGTCGAGTCAGACGGTCTTGCGGGTGCCGCTTTCCGAATTCAGATATTTCGGCCATACGCCGGGGGCTCGTCCCTTCGAGCCAGGCATGAAGCTGGATATCCGCAAGCTCCATGAAATATTCCTTTGCACTGGACGTTGGCTTGATCCGAGCGCCGTTGCGCGCCCACACTATTACGAACTTGAGTCGCTGTGTTTCGAGAAAGGGGAGAAATGATGGGAACAAAAAAAAATCGCTCCATGCTTTTGCGTATCGCAATGCCGTTGGCATCCGTGCTTTCGGTTGTTGCGATTACGGCATCTGCCGGAGATTATCTGCTCATAAAGGCGCCTACGAAGTTTGCGGACTGGAAGGACGCATCGTTCTATGATGCATCGACAGGCGCACCTTCTGGCGCGGAAGCGGATGTGGTATACATATCGGAGGTCGTGCCGGAGATCGTGGTCAGCGGACGCGATACGGAGGCGATGGACTTCCTCGGCTCGGTTTCGCGCATCATCGTCAGCAACTCGGTGTTCGCGATTGACGTGGCGGCTGGCGAAAGCGTCACGTTCGCAGGTTCGTTATACGACAGGGAAACGTTTCGTGGCCTTTTCGAGAAACGCGGCGGTGGCGAGCTGAAGCTTGCGGCCTACAAGAAGTGGTCTGATTCACCGACGACCCATGACTATGAACTCGACATTCTTGTCTCGGGCGGAATCCTGCGGCTTCCGCCGGCAGACCCCGATACGTACAACTGCTATAAGCGTATCACGGTTGCCGAGGGAGCTAAGTTGGTCTCTCCCGACAAGGCGACATGGCAGGTGCGAAGCTTCGCGGGTGGGGGCATCATCACGAACGAGTCGGATACTGTAGTGAACATATATACCTATGAGTATTTCGGTCCTGTCAAGAATGTTGATTTCACCGGATCCATCGGCGGCAAATTCAATTTTCAGATTCGCAAGAAAGGGCGCATATCGTTTGCGACAGCCTTGAATACGTTTGAGGGCAGCATCTCTCTTGGCTACGAGGATGGCGAGCTGTGCGTATCGCGCTTTGGAATGAAGGCGGACGATTCATCGTCCTTCGGGAAAAACTCAGGGGAAGTTTCCCTAATGGGGCCTAATACCAGGCTTGTCTACATCGGTACGGGTGAAACGTCAGACAGGCCTTTGTACTGCTATGGCACGGGGCCTTCAACCATTGATGGCGGTGCGACTGGAGGCCTTGTCCTTGCCGGTGATTTTCCACTCTGGAGTACGGCGGCAAATTCCACGATACAGC
>CAVJWR010000066.1:0-9188 GCA_963653155.1 Limosilactobacillus gorillae | reverse complement strand
ATCTGGTGCTCGCCGGCGATGGCGCCAATGAGTGCGTCATAGCGGGCAGGTTCGATCCAAATAACCATAGCCGCACGAAAAACATTACCCAATGGCACATCACGAAGCGCGGCAGCGGGACATGGCGCTTCTCGGCGGATGATCACATGAACCTTGATGGTCTCTTCGCGGTAGAGAACGGCGTTCTCGCATTCGATTCCATCGCGCCTCGCGGCGTGAAATGCGCGTTGGGAACTTCTTCCCTTACGTATTCGGCGGGGACTGAGATAAGCGAAGCGACACGCACCCCATACGCATTCCTTCTGGGCAATGCCGCAAACGCCTCGGAAGTGGGTGTTATGGAGTATCGGGGCGTCAAGGCTGGGCGTTGCGATGACCGCCCGGTAGCGCTTGCTGGCGTGGGCGGATTCAAGTCGCATATGGGGAGCGGACGCATGGTGTGGGCCGGAGTCACGACGGCATCTGCCGCTCCTGGAACGCTTGTCCTGTCGGGCGATGATGTGGATGCCGGCAACTACGCCTGCAACGTCACGAATGGAGTGGGAGTCGTGTCTGTTCGAAAGGAGGGGGCCGGAACATGGACGATAGGCGGCCCATTCACATTCGCAGGTGGATTAGAGGTCCTTGGCGGCACACTCATCATGCGGGAGCTTAGTGACGAGTACCGCTATTACCGTCTTGTCGTAAAGGAGATAGGCCTTACCAACGAGTCCATCTCAAACGAATACGCGTCAGCCTGGACTGGCAGTACATGGGGCAGTGTGTCATTCGGTGACATTGGCCTTTATGATGAAGACGGCTATCGGCAGAACTTTGACCTTATTGGCGTGGCCGACAACGCCAATCTGTTGCCGGGGGAAGCGGCCTATTCGTCGTATGGGCTTAAGTACTTTGGCGACGAGAGGTCGCTTGCCCTTGAAAACCTTTTCGATGACCTTAGGCAGGGGACAAATGGCATCTGGAACGGTGTGTCCGTTGTATTCCCCGATCAGCGGCAGCCGAGAAGAACCGATCCGGAACATTGGATATCGGTGGATATGCGTCTTCCCGAATCGGCAAAGCGCATTCACCAGTATGACCTTTGCTCTGGCAATAGTTTCACTGGGGCTTATGGCGGAAGGACTCCTACGGCGGTCGCACTATACGGAAGCACGGACGGAGTAAGATGGGATCTTCTTCGCGAAGAGTTCGACGAAACTACGGCACGCTCGTCAAACAACTATCAGTGGATGGCGGCGAACAAGATGTTCACAGACGGCGATGAGCGCGGCGGCACTCGGCATTCCGGAGGATGGATGCTAAAGAAGACTGTACCGGATGCCGTTCAGTATGATCTTTGCCCGGTAACGGTTGCGAATGGTGGAAAGCTTAAGTTTGAGGGCACTACTCCGCCGACAATCAGCCACCTGAAACTGGATGCCGCCGCGACGGGATCCATAGAGTGTTTTGCGTTTGCGGAGTCTGGTACGATTGAAATCGCAGACCTGTTGCGTGACACTGTTGGACTTGGCGTGAACCTGTCAGGTTCGGTCGGTGTGGGGAATCTCCTGAAATGGACTGTAGTTTCCGGCGGAAAGGTCAATCCTAAGGTTCGCGTCGCCGCGACAAAGGACGGAATTGCTGTGTTGCGCAACGGCACTATTGTGGTACTTAGGTAGGAGTTTTGTGATGCGACTTGTAGCGATATCGTCATTTGTTGCGCTTTGCGGGATTGTTCCATCGCTTGGAGCTACGGAATCTGTGGCGCATGAGCCTGTCAAGAGGGGATTATGGAAGACATTCGAGTACGACAAGCCAACGATGGCACCGATAGTCTTCTCAGGTTGGAGCCGTGCCAATGATGCCGATGCCACGGACTATTGCGTATGGCTTGATGTGTATTACGATAACGGGAAGGCGGCATATGGACGCAAGGCCGTGTTCCGGCAAGGTACGCACGACTGGGAAAAGGCAAACGGCGTATTCGCTCCGGCCTATCCCGTGAAGACGATAAAGGTACACGCCATATTCAGGTCGTATCGAGGCATATCTGCTCGTGGATCGGTGGAGTTCAGGGATTTTTCGCTTGTGCGTCCAAATGGGAAGTCCGGCGTCTTCGAGTTGGCAAGATTCACGGATCGTCCGTTCTCCAATGGCGACGACTTGACTTGCGATGTTCTTGAAGGGGACAAGGTGCGGCGTGAGCGTAAGGTCGTGCCGCGCAAGGATGCGATGACGTCGCCGATACCGTCCGGCAAGGTGGTCGTTTGGGCGGAGGATTCGATGCGGCTCGTGACTCCACTCACCTTCCCTGACGCGAATGCCCGTGTGTCCGCCGAGGTTTCGCTAGCGAAGCGAGAGCGCGAGTCTGTGCAGGTTCTAATGTCGTCCGCCGCAGATGTGGACTGGAAGGGAGTTTCGCTTGTGATGCCAACGCTCAGGCGTGTGGACGGAACGGCGTTTGCCGGTACGGTGACGTGGCAGCGTCAGGGATATCTCGCTCGCGAGTTCGGCGCGGATACTCATCCGTTCTCGTTCCCGGCGAACGAGAAATGGTTTCCCGATCCGCTCATGCCGGCGGCTCCAATGCGTGTGCGTCCGGCATCCACGCAGGGAACGTGGGTGACGGTCTATGCGGACGCCGCCGCAGAGGCCGGAATCTACTCTGGCGACATCATTGCAACGCATGAGGGTAGGGAATTCGCCCGCGTACCGCTCACGGTCAAGGTAGAGCCGTTTTCGCTTCCGGAGACGTTCGGCCTTGAGACGGCGTATGCGGTGATGGACGGCTTCACGAAGTTCGTGTATCCAGAGGACTTTAAGGCCAAGCGGCGCGAGACGTGGGATATCATGCTGGATCATCGCCTCAACCCCGACGACATTTCGCGCACATCGCCGCCGGATATCGAAGAGCTGCTGTATGCGCGTTCGCGGGGCATGAATCGCTTCAACATCCTGAACATTGTGCCGCCGCCAAAGGATCCGAATGCGAAATGGGTTCTGATCTGCAAGCCGGAGGATATTGACAACAAGGAGTTTGAGGACTATTTCTTTGGTGTCCTTACGCCATACGTGGAGAGGCTGAGGACTCATGGCTTGGATAAGCTTGCCTACGTATACGGCTTTGACGAGCGTAACCAGGAGTTCTATCCGGTCATCGATGCATACTGGAAACGGATGAGGCGAGAGGTTCCGGGAATCCCTCTGATGGTTACGGCGCATAACTTCAGGGACTATGTCAATGGCGGAACGAACATCCCATACGTAACGTCTGGGGACTGGTTCTGTCCGCAGACGCCGGTATACGATCTGGCTACCGCAGAGGCGTTTCGCCGTCAGGGCAAGAAGGTGTGGTGGTACACCTGCTGCAATCCGCCCTATCCGTACGCGAATTTCGCCTCGTGGGAGTATCCGCCAATCGAGGGGCGCCTGTTGGGATGGATGACGTATCGCTGGCGGGTGGATGGTTTCCTGTTCTGGATCGTAAACAAGTGGCATTCGGCGGAACGGTTGCCTGAAGACGATACGTATTTCCCGGAATTCCGTACGTTCAATCCGAACGGCATGCCGGGAGACGGCATAATGATGTATCCTGGCGAGCGGAGCGTGTTCCCGTCCATCAAGCTCGCGCAGTGCCGTGACGCTGAGGAGGACTACGAATACCTGAAGCTCGCGGCGGCGAAGGTCGGGCAGGCCAAGGTTGATGCTGTCGTAGATTCGATCATCAGGTCGCTCACTGATTTCTCGCGTGATGCGGAGAAGCTACGTATGGCAAGGCGTATGATTGCAAGGATCATTTCAGAGTGACGCGGATGCTTTGCGCACGAAAAAGGGCTTCTGTCGGCTTCGATTGCGAGAAGCGACCTGAAATGGTAAAATCCATGGCCGAAACGATAAAACGCGGTGGCCGATGCATTTGGTTTTCAACACGGTTAAAGGCAATTCAAGACAAATCAGAAAGGCAATGTGATGGACAAGAGCAGACGTGATTTCCTCAAGGGTACGGCATGGATGGGTGCCGCTGCGGTGGCCGCCGGATGCATATCGAAGGGCAATGCGCTCGGCTTCGGCGAAGGCGGATCGATGCACGGCTTCCGCGTGGCTCCGCTCAAGGTGGTGCGAGTGGGCGTTATCGGCGTAGGCAACAGAGGCCTTCCGGCGGTTCAACGCATAGCGCAGATTCCGGGATGCGTGGTGACGGCGATATCCGACATCAACCCGGAACGCCTCGACCTCACGCAGAAGTGCCTCAAGGCGCTCGGCAAGCCTCCGGCGAAGGAGTGGAGCCGCAACGGCGACGAGGATGCGTGGAAGGGCCTTTGCGACAGCGACGTGTGCGACGTAGTGTACTCCGTGACTCCGCGTCCGCTCCACTGCCCGATCAACGTCTACGCGATGGCACATGGCAAGCACGTCCTTCAGGAAGTGCCGGGCGCGTTTTCGCTCGAAGAGTGCTGGGAGACTGTCGAAGCGGCAGAGAAGTACCGCCGCCACTGCATGATGCTCGAAAACTGCACGTATGGCGAGGCGGAAATGCTTGCGTTCAACCTGATCCACAAGGGCAAGCTCGGCGAGATCGTCCAGGCGGAGGTCGGCTACACGCATGACCAGCGAGCCCTCCAGTACCGTCCGCATGACGGACGCTTCTGGCGCATAGATCGCCACATGAAGCACCATGGCAACTACTACCCGACGCACGGGCTTGTCCCGGCCGGACGCTGCCTCGACATCAATCGTGGAGACCGCTTCGAGCAGCTTGTGTCCATGGAGACGAAGTCCGCCTCGTTCGAGGCGTTCGGTCGCGAGAACTTCCCGGCAAGCGATTGCGTGACCGGCGTGGACGGAAAGAAGTTCAACCGCCACACGCAGAAGATGGTGAAGGGTGACATAAACATGTGCCTTCTGCACACTGCCATGGGCAAGACGCTCACGCTGAAGCACAACGTATGTACGCCATGTCCGTATGATCGCGGCAACCTGTATCTCGGCACGAAGGGCATATTCAGGGGCATATACTTTCCGGCGACACCGGAGGAAGTCTACGAGATGGGCAGTCCCTGCCAGTTCGGGTGGATAGACAAGACCGATGCGCACATCGGCAAGTTCTTCGGCTTCAAGAAGGCGATGGAGATCCGCGAGCAGTACAAGCATCCGTTCTGGAAGGTCGCGGGCGAGATGGCGAAGAAGGTAGGCGGGCATGGTGGCATGGACTTCATCATGGATCTCCGTTGGGCATACTGCCTGCAGAACGGACTTCCGCTCGACACGGACGTATATGACCTTGCCACCTATTCGTCGATAGTAGAGCTTTCCGAGCGTTCGGTGAACGCTGGCTCGAAGATTCTCGATTTCCCCGACTACACGCGAGGCGCCTGGAAGACGGCGAAGCCGTTTACCGTGGACGAGATCGACATCAGAAAGTTCGATTTCGGCAACGGGGTCGTAAGGTCCAAGGATGCGCAGAGTACGTGAGGTGAATTGCGATTTATGATTTTTCGATTTACGATTGCATTTGATCATTTGAGGATTTTACGATTTTAGCCGTGGAGAAGTGTAGATGTTTTAGAAGTCAGAGATTAGGTTTAAGGCTTTATGATAGTTGGTAGTTGGGTAGATGGTAGTTTTGTCCTCATGCGCTGGTATCGTGGCGATGGCGCCCTCGCCATCGAGCATGGCACAATGGGAATGGCGATTTCATCGAAATCGCCCTACCAAATCCTCAAATGAATCAATGGCTAAATGCAATCGTAAATCGAAAAATCGTAAATCGTAAATTCTCCAATGCAATCGTAAATCGCAAATCATAAATCGTAAATTCCCCAATGCAATCGTAAATTTGTAATAAATGAAAGGATTATCAAATGAATGTTTCAAGGCGTGATTTTACGCAGATGATGGGGCTTGCGGCGGCGGGCGCATCGGTTGGATGTGCTACGGCTGGACGCAATGTGGCGGCAAAGAATGAGCATGACTTCTTGTGGGCGTACCTGATCCACCTTGGCACGAACACAATGTGCGACTGTGTGCCGAAGGAGTGGGGACGGTTCCCCAAGGAGAAGCTTCCGGGGTTCGGTCCATCGAAGAAGCTCCGTTGCGACGATGCCACCTGGCGCGAAGTGTTAGATGCGCACGTTAAGGCCGGAACGAACACGGTTGTGATCGGTTTGGCGGAGGGTGTAGTCTATCCGAGCCACCCGGAGCTTGCCATCGAGGGAAGCTGGTCGCCCGACAAGCTTCGCGCAGAGATCGCCCGGCTTCGGTCGCAGGGGCTGGAGGTTATCCCCAAGCTCAACTTCTCGGCTACGCACGATGTGTGGATGGGCGAGTACGCGCACATGCTTTCCACCCGCAAGTATTACGAGGTGTGTTCCGACCTGATCCGCGACGTGTGGGAGATGTTCGATGGGCCGCGCATGATCCATATCGGATACGACGAGGAGAACTGGGAGAACCAGCGCCGCTACAACTACGCGGTAATCCGTCAGGGGGAACTGTGGTGGCATGACTTCCTGTGGTTTGTGGGGCAGGTGGAGAAGCTTGGCATGCAGGCGTGGATCTGGACGGACTGCAACCGCAAGGATCCCGACACATTCTACAAGCGGATGCCGAAGAGCGCGGTGCAGTCCAACTGGTACTACGGAAAGAACTTTGGCGGCAAGGGGGAGGCTGCCGCCCAGGCTGATACGGACAAGAAGCGTCTTGGCTACTATGGAGACTTCTCCCGTGCCGGGTTCCAGCAGATTCCGTGCGGCTCAAACTGGTATGTGGACGGGAATTTCCCGTTGCTTGCCCGCTATTGCCAGGAGCATGTCTCGAAGGAATCACTTCGCGGCATGCTGATGGCTCCGTGGTTCAAGACCATGCCGGAGAATCGCGTGAAGCTGCTCAGTGCGGCGAAAGAGGTGGCCGAAGCCATCCGCATCTGCCGTCCGTCCGCGAAAGCCTAATGTGGAGAAAGGCCAATGTCTTTTCTCGGTTTCGTTCTGATTGCCGTTGCGGCTCCGCTGCAGGTGCTGCACCTTGACTTCAACACCATTCGACTTGAACGCAGTGCGATAGAGCGGTCTCTCGATGTCGCGGCGAAGGCCGGGTACAATGCGGTCCTGTGGGAGGTGGAAGACAAGATACGGTGGGAGACGTGCCCGGAGGTGGCGCATCCGGAGGCATTCCCCAAGGTTGAGTTCCGCGAGATACTTGCGAAGGCGAAGGGTCTGGGGCTTAAGCCGATACCGCTTCTCCAGACATTCGGGCACGCCGAGTATGTGCTTGAGAAGGAACGCTACCGTCCGTTCCGCGAACAGGCATCCGAGGAAAACTGCTATTGCGTATCCAAGCCGGAGGTGCGAGAGTTCCTTCGGAATTGGATACGCGAGTATCTTGACCTGTTCGGCGAAGATGTGGCGGACTTCCATCTCGGCGGCGACGAGGCGCATTGCTTTGGCACTTGCGTAGTATGCTCGAAACGTGGACGGATGGAGCTGTACGCAGAGCATCTGATGTCCATATCGGCAGAATTGCGCAATAGGGGAATACATCCGGGGATATGGTGCGACATGATGCTCGCTTCGGACAATCGAGAAGAGACCAGGCGGATTCCCCGCGACTTCACGATCTGGCACTGGGATTACGGATGCCCGGATGGCGCCAACGCTTCGGCGTGGGGATGGTCGGATCGGATCTCTACGCTTACGGATCTTGGATTCGATGTCATATTCGCCGCCTCTACGGCGAGTTGGGGCGACGGCCCGTTCATGCCGAGCTACTCGTTCCACCTCAATAACATCGAGTCTGCCGCCCAAACGGTGCGAAAGCGGAAACTTCGCGGATTATGCCTTACTTCGTGGTCGGTGAGGCAAGGGCTCAAGTCCCTACAGCATCCGATCTGGACGTTTGCCGCCCAGCGGATGCGGAATCCTGCGGCGGAGCCGATTTTGCCATACGGGCTTGACAGGAAGACGATTGAGGATCTGACGGCATGGGATGCGTCGCTCATCCCTTACGATGGACGTGACTGGTACAAGGGTGGCATGAAGAACGCAAGGATAGCTCCCGAAGACCAGATTGACCGCGTAGTCAAGCGTTTGGGCGCACGTGATCCGGCATTTGCGAAAAAGCATCTTGCGAAGGTTGATGCGCTTGAAAGACGCATCGGTGCGGCGTTGAAGAAAGTGCCGCCAGATTCGCAATTGGCCGAAGGGGCAAGGCTTTCGCTAAAGTTCCTTTCGCGCATACGCGATGTCCTTGAGCATCGCCAGCTTGATCCCGCCCCGATCGCCGAGACGACGAAGTATCTACATAGCGAACAGACTCCGGCATCGGCATCGCATTCGGCGCGGATACTCTGGTCAATCCTATCCCGAAGCCTCAAAGTTGAGTTCTAACAATTGGGTTTGTGGTATAATGGTCGGCACGTTCATGCAAGGAAAACAGAAGGAGAACCTTATGTCACTCAACAGACGGGATTTTGTGGCCGCAGCCGGGGCATTTGCCCTTGGTGGATGCTCATCGCTAAAGTCGGCGGCATTGCGTCCCGAGCCGAAATTCATCTGGTCGTATCTCGTGCATTTCGGAACGAACTCGTGGAAGGACGTTCCGCTGGAGACGCAGGATCCGAGCCTTGGCGAAAAATGGCTTACGCGCTGCTGCGCCGACCATGTGAGGTTCGATGAGGCATCGTGGCGGAAGCTGTCCGCTACCCTTGCTGAAGCGGGCTGCAACCAGATCATCATCGATCTTGCCGAGTTCGTGAGGTATCCGAGCCACCCGGAACTTGCCGTGAAGGGCAGCTGGAGCGTTGAGCGTCTTCGGGACGAGCTGAACCGTCTGCGCGGAATGGGTTTTGAGGTGATACCGAAGCTCAATTTCTCGACCTGCCATGACAGCTGGCTGAAAGAGTATCAGCGGATGGTCTCCACCCAGAAGTATTACCAGGTCTGCGAGGACCTGATCAAGGACGTGGCGGAGATATTCGACCATCCGCGCTACTTCCACCTTGGGTATGACGAAGAGACGGCAGGACACCAGAAGCATCATCTGCTCGCAATATGCCGTCAGGGAGAGCTTTGGTGGCACGATTTCCTGTGGTTCGCGAAGGTTACGGAGAATACCGGATGCCGCCCATGGATATGGAGCGACTACGTGTGGAACCGCAAGGACGAATTCCTGAATCGCATGCCGAAGAGCGTGATGCAGTCGAACTGGTACTACGG
>CAVJWR010000065.1:0-17460 GCA_963653155.1 Limosilactobacillus gorillae | reverse complement strand
CTGCGACATCGCGTGCCGCAAGATGAACGACATCCTTGAACGCTACCGCATACAGGATGGCGCCCTTGCCATCTACGATTTCTTCTGGACGCAGATATGCGACTGGTATGTCGAGTACGCGAAGGACTCCCCGAACAAGGCCGTCTCGTTCGCAATCCTGCGCGACGTGTACTGGAAGGCATTGAGGATGCTTCATCCATATATGCCGTTCGTCACGGAAGAGATCGCGCACCAGCTCGGTTACCTGAAGGAAGGCGAGACGATCATGCGGGCGCCGTATCCAACTGGCTATACGGATGAAGAGAAGGCGTCTTGGGGACTCTCCCAGGAGGTGTATGACTTCGTGAACGCCAAGCGTGAGGCCATAACGGCATTGCGCGCACTCCGCGCCGAATACAAGGTGCCGCCGTCCGCATTCGTCAAGGTTACGGTGGCTACGGACGACGCTCGCGCCGAGGCGGAGGCCGATGCCCTGAAGCGTGCAATGCGTGCCGAGAGCGTCGAGTTCGTCAAGGCCGGCAGCGATCTCGCGATGCCAAGCAAGATGACGTCGTTTGGCACAGTATACCTCTCCCTGGAGGGGCTTGTAGACAAGGCGGCCGAGTTGAAGCGGATCGAATCGGAGCTCGCAAAGCTTGCGGGATTCATCAGGTCTTCGGAGGCGAAGCTCGCCAACAGCCAGTTCACGGAGCATGCCCCTGCGGCGATCGTCGAGGAGGCGAGGCGCAAGCTTTCTGAGAACAGGGAGAAGGTCGTCCAGCTGGAGAAGCTGCGCAAGCTTTTCGGTTGAGGCAGACTGGCTACCGTTGTAAACATATCCCAAGCCCCCTTGAAAAAGGGGGTTGGATATGGTAACTTACTCTCAGTTGTAAGGAAAAGGACTTGGAATGACGATACGTTCAGCACTTGAAGAGTTCGCAACTAAGCATCCGGATCATGTCGCGCAGGTGTTCAACCGCGACCATGGCTGGGTGCGGCGCACGTACGGTGAGTTCTTTGCGGATGTAAAGGCCACGGCGGAGGCGTATGGCTCGAAGTTTGGGCTGAAGCCCCGTGAGGAGAACGTCGCCCAGATACTCGCAAACAGTCCGGAATGGATGGATGTGTACCTTGCCTGTTCAGGCGCAGGGGTTTCCGTGGTGCCGCTCGATCCTAAGCTGCACAGCGAGGAGGTGCGGTACATACTTAAGGATTCCGGTGCCGTGGTTGTCACCACAGACAGGCAGCATATCCCCATGATGCAGCAGATCGCCGCAGAATTGCCGAAGCTCCGCGCGATCGTCATAGTGGATGGAGGGGCGCCTTCGTATGCCGCCATAGGCTCAGTGCCGGTGTACGACCTATCCGAGTTGAAGAAGGGCTCGTGCAAGTGCGGGTGGTACGACAAGCACGTCTGCGAAGGGGATGATGTCGCGAGCATCATATATACCTCCGGCACGACGGGCAAGCCCAAGGGAGCAATGCTTACCCACGCGAACTTCATAGCCGATGCGCAGGGTGGTCTGGCCGCATTCGGCGAGCGCATCGACGATACCGACTCCTTCTACGTTGTGTTGCCGTTCTTCCATGCGTTCTCGTTCCTCGTGAATCTCATCCTGCCGATAATGCTCGGCTCGTCAGCAGTCCTGATGCGGTCGCTACGCACGATTTCCGAGGATCTCAAGGAACTCCAGCCGACCATCCTCATCGCGGTGCCGCTTCTCGTCGAAAAGGTCTATGACAAGATAACGGAGAAGCTTGCCGCGTCGAAGGTCGCGAAGATCCTGAAGGCGACCGGGCTTAAGTCGGTAGTCAACGCCAATGTCAGGAAGTCGCTCGATCCTCGCCTCAGGTTCGTGGTCGTGGGCGGTGCGCCGTGTCCGGTACATGTGCTGAGGGGATTCAAGGATCTCGGCATAAAGATGCTTGAGGGGTATGGATTGACGGAATGTTCGCCAGTCGTGTCCGTTGCGGGGCCCAAGGTCGCGAAGATAGGCACGATCGGGCATAAGCTGCCGAACATCGAGATACGCATCGCGGATGCCAACGAGGCTGGCGTGGGCGAGCTTCAGGTCAAGGGGCCGATCGTCATGCGCGGATACTTCAACAACGAGGCGGCGACGAAGGATGCATTCGATGGCGAATGGCTGCGTACCGGGGATCTGGCTTCGGTTGACGAACAGGGCCTGATCACGATACGAGGGCGCAAGAAGGCTCTCATCGTGAACCGGGAAGGGAAGAACATCTATCCGGAAGAGGTCGAGAACGTGATTTCGGGCGATCCGCTAATAGCGGACTGCGTTGTCATCGGCTACAGGATAGGCGGCGATCCCGGCGAACACGTGGGCGTTGTCGTCCATCCCGACGAAGATGCCCTCACCGCCCGAAACGGCGGTACGCCGATGCCGTGGAGCGAAATGGAGCGGGTTGCGAGGATTGGCATCCGTACACGTTGCCAGAAGTTGGCGGACTACAAGCGTCCGCGCAAGATACTCGTACTGCACGAGCCGCTGGAGCGCACTTCCATCCAGAAGGTGCGCCGTGTCGCCTACAAGGGTGTGCTTGACGAATGACGCCAGATGTTGTGGCAGGGTGCGGCAAGAGCGCGTGAAACGTGATATGAACTTGCTTGTGTCGAAAAGGTCGTGGCTTCTCGCCCCAGCATTGTTCATCGCATCGCTGTCGGCTCTTCTCGTCACATGGGTTTCCATGGAGCCGTCGTCACTGCTTGCCGCTTTCGATGCCGGCGGCTATTCTTTCTTCGAGCTGATCACCGTTCCGTTTTTTGCCCTGATTGTGCCTGCCGTTTGGCTTTGCTGCCCATTCTCCGGCACGTTAGGCCGCAAGTCGCTTCTATGCATGGGCGTGACTTGCGTTGCGGTGATGGCGGTTGTCAAGGAGCTGGATCTGCACCTCGTGCTGATGCACCATCTCTATCCGGATGTGGTTGATGTTCATGGGTGTGTGCAGGGGCTTGTCAAGCCGAATGGATCGCCGCTTATCGGTACGCCGTTCAAGCTGAGGTTCGTCATGAACGGCGAGGCCCCGTTTGGGGCGAAGGCTATAGTGGTAGCGTATTTTTTTCTCTTCTTTGGCGTGTTTGCGGCCATGCTGTCGTGCTATCTCCCTCGTCTCATCAGGGGATTCTTCCGGATGCACCCTGTCGCATGGACGATGTGCTTCTTCGGCCTGTCTGGCGTGATGGTGCAGGTGTGCGACAGGTTGCCCGCCTGGTACAGGCATTCGTGCGGCATTACGAAGGATTGCCTGAACGCCTCGTTCGTCGCGCTGTGCGCCGCATTGGAGGAGGGCGGCGAAATGATGGTCGCGGCGTTCGCGCTCTTGGCCATCCTTCAGGCCCATGCGATATATGCGAACGACAGGCCGTCGCCTGAGTTCGCGGAACTTTAGGACTTCTTGAAAAGAAAGCGAAAGCTACAAAAGGAAACACAAATGAAACTCGAAGAGTTGAAAGGTAAGACGGTTGGCGTATGCGTGTCGGGCGGACTCGACTCCAAGACGATATGCTGCGTCCTGTTGGATGCGGGCGTGAAGGTCAAGGCCTTCTCGGCAAATGTCGGACAGCCCGATGAGAAGGACATCAACGACATCAAGAAGAAGATGGCCCCGACCGGCGTGGAGACGACGATCATCGACGTCACGAAGGAAATGGCCGACATCTGCTTCGAGACGGTGAAGTGTCAGGCGATGTACGATGGCGGCTACTGGAACTCCACGGGCATCGCCCGCGCCGTCACGGTGCAGAAGCTCCTTCCGGCGATGAAGAAGGCCGGTTGCACGGTACTCGTCCACGGCGCGACGGGACGTGGCAACGACCAGATGCGCTTTGAGCGCTACGTGAACGTGATGGATCCGAAGTTTGGCGTGTATTCGCCGTGGCGCGACGCCGATCTCCTGAAGAAGTTCCCGGGCCGCACCCAGATGGTCGAGTTCCTCGCCAAGCGCGGCATCACGGCGTTCGTCGGCACGAAGAAGAAATACTCTACGGATGCGAACCTTGCGGGACTCTCACACGAGGCCGAGGATCTTGAGTCGATGGAGACGTCGATGCGCATCGTGAAGCCCACGATGGGCGTGTGGCCAGAAAAGGCCCCTAACAAGGTCGAGAAGGTTACTCTCAAGTTCGAGAAGGGCCGTTGCGTTGCGGTGAACGGAAAGAAGATGGCTCCGTTCGAGGTAATGCTTGAGCTGAACAAGATCGGTGGCCGCAACGGCATCGGCATGAAGCATGCGCTTGAGAACCGCATCATCGGCACGAAGAGCCGTGGCGTGTACGAGGCTCCCGGCATGGAAGTGCTGGGCTGGGGCCTCAAGTACATCTATGAGGGCATAATGGATCGCCGCTCGACGCAGCTCTTCCAGCAGCTCTCGAAGCTTGTCGCCGACCAGATCTACGACGGTCGCTGGTTCGATCCCGCAACGCAGGCGGCGCGTGTGGCAATCCAGGTGTGGGCCGACAAGGCGACTGCCGAGGTCACGCTTGGACTCTACAAGGGGAACATCTTCTTCGAGTCCCTTACGGGTCTCAAGGCCTCGATCTACAATGAGGCGGATAGCTCGATGGAGGCTTCCAACGGCTTGAATCCGCATTCGTCCCAGGGCTATGCCGAGATTCAGTCCGTCGAGGCCAAGATGCTCGCCAAGAGCGGGCAGATTCGGATTTGATCCGATGAAGTACGGCATCTGCAGGCTGGCGGCGTGTGTGGGCGTAGTCGCATTTTGCGCTTCGCTCCACGCCGCCGATGCCGTAGGGCTGTACGACTACCCACGGCTTCATCTGCGGCACTCGCTTCTTCGCGTGCAGCTGATGAATGCCGTGCGTTCTGGCAACATCACCAACATGGAGACGGTGTGCCGGCAGGGGCTTGAACTCATGCCCGGCGATGCGACATGGCAATACAACCTCGCATGTGCACTCGCATACCGCGCAACTCCAGATGCCGCGCTGGATGCGCTGGAGAAGGCCGTAAGGGCCGGATTCCGAAATGCGTCCGCCATCGAGCAGGATGGCGACCTGAAGCGCATATCCTCCACGGCCCGCTTCAGGGCAATCGTGCAGGAGGCCCGCGATACGGCGGATCTCCCCGCACCGGGACAGGCCATTCCAAGGACGGCCCGCCTCACGCAGGGCACCAGGCTTGTCCTTACGAAATCGAATCTCGCGTGGGATTTCGACAGGGGGTTGTACATCGCGAACTTCAAGTTCCTGCGTGGCGCGGTAGAGTCGCCGGAGGCGCGGGCGGCAATCTATGACGGGCCGGCCAAAGAGGTGCTTGCGGCGTGGCTCGCAGACGGGACTGCCGCAGGCAACGGCGGCGACCTCTACGTAAACAGGGACAGAAACCATTCGCGCATAAAGACCGGCGCGTTTCCGCTCCTTTCCGAACTGTGCTTTGACGCGGAGGCAAAAAGCAAGGGTGTGGACAATGCCTTGCCAAACACGCTCTATCCGGGAGCGGCGGTTGTCGGCAACGCCTCTCTCGCGATAGTCTCATCCAACGACACGTGTTCGCTCGTGCGCATGGCCATGCAGGATCTGGTGTCCATGAGCACGTTGCAGCAGTGCTACCTCGACAATCAGCTGTGGGTGTTCCCCGCCCACAAGGACTATGTTCCCGAGAAGGGGATCGACCGCTATCAGGGCGTTACGCCATGCGCACTCCAGTCTGTGGGCTCCAGCGGGTCGGACAGATACTTCGTGCGGGCGGCATTGGCGGCATCTGCCGCGCTTCAGCCAGAGACGAAGAGGTCTGTCGTGGAGCGCAAACTGTTCGCCCCGCTCATGCAGTACCTGTTCAGGCGAACACGCACAGGAGTGGAATCCGAGGATGACTACCTTACAGAAAAGGCGCATCCAACCGCGTTTGACCGCGAATCGCTTGATGCCCTCAGGATGGTTCAGCTGGCACATGGGCTAACCCCAAAGACGATCCCCCCTGCGGTTCTGCCGCTTTCGGCATTTGTCCCGGTGACGTCGCTGGATCTTGAGAAAGAGCTTGATTTCCGTTTCGTGCCGTACGGCGAGTACGACGGCAAACTGTCGTACACATGGCATGTGGTGCATGGCGACCGGGAACGTGTCGTGATCGTCCCCGGCGAGGATGGGGCAGTCCACCTTACGGTGGATTGCAGGAGCCTGACGAACCGCATCGACGTGGCATGCTTCGCGAAGACAGCAGACAGCGACTGGGGCGCACCTTCCTTCGTGAGCATATATCCGCAAAAGGCGGCAGCCGGCGATTGACGGATGGATTTAATGTTGGAGTTATGGTAAAATCTCATGCTCAATGAAGATCAACTCTTAGTTTGTGGAAACTGTAGGATTGGAGTACATGTCGTGATTGCAGAAAAGAAGTGTCTGGCGATAGTTTCGGTCATCTCGATGGCCATTGCCGCGAATTCCGCGCAAAAGCATGATTGGGAGAACCTTGCCGTAAACTCGATCAACCGGGAACCTGCGCGTACGTACGCGATGCCCCTTGCCTCTGAGCAGGATGCCTTGACTGATGCCATCGAGCCCGATACGCCCTACAAGATGTCGCTCAACGGCATCTGGAAGATATCGTGGGCTGGCAATCCCGACTTGAGGGTCAAGGATTTCTACAGCAAGGACTTCAACGATTCCGATTGGCTCACGATAGATGTCCCGAGTTGCGTGGAGATGCGCGGATTCGGATCTCCCGGATATGTCAACGTAAGGTATCCGCACAAGATGGAGTGGCCGTTCATAAAGGATCGCCAGTCCGGAAAGTCGGATTACAATCCGGTGTCGTCCTACCGCCGCACGTTTGTCGTTCCCAAGGACTGGGCCGGGCGCGACGTGTATCTCCGCTTCGATGGCGTCTATTCCGCCTATTACGTGTGGGTGAACGGCGAGAAGGTCGGCTACGCGGAAGATTCGAAGCTGCCTTCCGAGTTCAACATCACGAAGTACCTCGATCAAAAGCCGGGCGCGGAGAACTCGCTCGCCGTGGAGGTGTACCGCTGGTGCGACGGCAGCTACATCGAAGACCAGGACATGTACCGCTTCTCCGGCATATTCAGGGATGTCTCGATCTGGTCGATGCCGAAGGGCGGCATCTGGGATTTTGCCGTAAAGACCTCGATCAAGAACGACTACCGCGATGCCGATATCGAGGTGACGGGATGCCCCGGTGCGGAATGGTCGCTCTATGACGCTTCCTACCGCAAGATCGCGTCCGGCGGCGAAGGCGTGTGCGAGCTGCACGACGTGTCGCTCTGGAGCGCAGAGAAGCCATACCTCTACACCCTCATCGTGAAGCGTGGCGGCGACATCCGTTCCCGCAAGGTAGGCTTCAAGGAGGTAAAGGTTTCCGGCAACACGATCCTCTTCAACGGGAAGATGATCAAGTTCAAGGGGGTGAACCGCCATGAGACAAACGTGGACAACGGGCGCACCGTCACCATGGACGACATGATGAAGGACATCACCCTCTTCAAGAAGTACAACATCAACACGGTTCGCACGAGCCATTACCCGAACCACCACCTCTGGTACAATCTCTGCGACAAGTACGGCATCTACGTGTGCGCAGAGGCGAACGTAGAGGGGCACGAGCCGAGTTACGGTGAGAAGGGCCTCGGACGTTTCCCGGAATGGATGCACTCGATAGAGGAGCGCAACCTGCGCCACGTGATGTTCTATCGGAACCACCCGTCAGTCACGCTCTGGTCGATGGGCAACGAGACTGGGCACGGGCTTTGCTTCACGAATGCCATCGCCAAGGTGAAGGCGCTCGATCCGTCGCGTCCGATCCACTGGGAGCGCGGCAATCCCGATGCCGATGTCGATTCGAGGATGTATCCGAGCGTGGAATGGCTGGAGAATCGCGGTCGCCTCGGAGACAAGCCAAAGGGTTCCGCAGGGGAAGACGGCTGGCCGAAGGAAAACAGGATGAGTGCCGGAAAGCCGTTCTGGTTGTGCGAGTACGCCCATGCGATGGGCAACGCGATGGGGAACTTCCAGGAGTATTGGGATGTGTTCTACAAGTACGACTCGCTGACCGGCGGATGCATCTGGGACTGGGTTGACCAGGCTGTCTGGAAGTACACCGACAAGGTTGGGGCGGACGGCAAGCGCGACCGCTATCTGGCCTACGGCGGCGATTGGGACGAGCAGCCGAACGATGGCCCGTTCAACTGCAACGGCGTCGTGGATCCGTTCAGGAACGTATCGGCGAAACTGGTGGAGGTTGCGCATGTGCACCGCAACCTTGTCGTGGATGGCGACTTCAACCTTGAGAACAGGTTCGGCTTCACCTATGCGGACGAGTTTGACGGCATGTGGAAGCTTATTGAGGATGGCAAGGTCGTTGGCTGGGGCACTTTCAAGGTGCCGCACATCGCCCCGCTCTCCAAGGGGAAACTGCCGTTGCCGGAGTTTGAGACGAAGCCTGGCCACGAGTATTTCGTCAACATAGACTTCTCGCTCAAGGACGATACGGCATGGGCAAAGAAGGGGTGGGAGGTCTCCCGCAACCAGGTGGCACTCGTGCCTCAACCAGTCAAGTCCGCCGAGATCGCTTCGGCAAAGCCGACGTTCACGCAGGACGAGCGTACCGTCACGGCATCCATCGGCGGCACGAAGGCGGTGTTCTGCCGCCGCTCCGGAACGCTGTGCGAGCTTGTGATGAATGGCAAGACGATCCTCAGGGATCCGGTGCCAGGCGTGGCGGCCGGCCCGCAGCTGACGTGCTTCCGGGCCTTCACGGACAATGACATCTGGCTTCGCGGAAGGAAGCTTGATGGGGCCGACGACTTCTACCATTCAGGCCTTACGCAGCTACGGCACCATGCGCATCCGGCAAAGATCGACGGCAACGTGATTCGCTTCACGGTTGACGTTACGGGATCGAAGTCTGCCGGATTCACCCATGAATCCGAATGGAGCTTCGCCGCCGACGGGTCGGTCGCCGTAAAGAACACGGTAACGCCGCACGGCACGATGCCGCCCGCGCTTCCGCGCCTCGGCCTGTCGCTCAAGCTCGACAAGGATCTGGAGGGGATGCGCTATTACGGACGCGGGCCTCGCGAGAACTACATAGACCGCAAGACCGCTTCGTTCTTCGGCATCTACGACTCGACGGTGACCGAGCAGTTTGAGGCGTACGTGAGGCCACAGGACAACGGGTACAAGAGCGATGTCCGCTGGGCGGCGTTCGTCGGATCGGACGGGAAGGGCGTGAAGTTCTCCGCCTCCGAGCCGCTTTTCGTGCAGGCCCTCCACTATGGTGCGGAGGATCTTGAGTTTGCCCGCCACCGCAATGGCCAGCAGCGTTTCAGGGCGGATCCGGTCAAGAGGGATGAGGTGTGCCTCAACCTTGACATCCATCAGCTTGGCCTGGGCGGCGCTTCGTGCGGACCTCAGCCGATGGCAAATTACACCTTCCCGATCAAGAAGGAATCCTGGACTCTCAAGATGGAGCCGTTCGAGAAGAAGTAGGATTGGGTTTAACCATGGATAGCGGCAAGATTGACGTTGGGTACGTGGCCGAGTTGGCCAGGCTTGAGCTTTCGGCGGACGAGAAGGCTGTCTTTCAGGGGCAGCTTGAGGGAATCGTCAAGTATGTGGAGAAGATCTCGTCGGTCAACGTTGATGGCGTACCGCCAACGATGCACGGGCGGGAGATCGTGAATGCGTTTCGGGAGGACGAAGTGCGGGCATCCATGGATCGGGAACTGGCTCTCGCCAATGCTCCGCGTCGCACCGACAACGAATTCTATCTGCCGAAGATAGTAGAGGGCGCAGAAAGCTGATGCACGGCTCTGCTTTCTGCGGTTGCATTTTCCAAATCTCATCAGGGGATGGCTGTGAACGAATTGCACAAGTTGGGTATCAAGGAGGCCGCCAAGGGGTTGGCGGACAGGGAATTCTCGTCCGTCGAACTTGTCCAGGCCGTCATAGACAGGGTGCATGAGCGGAACGAAGAGATAGGCGCATACCTCACTTTCGACGAGAACGGCGCTTTGGAGGCCGCAAGGGCTGCGGACGAGGCGAGATCCGGCGGAACGGCGGATGCGTCGCAATCCCCGCTCCTGGGCATCCCCGTGGCGATAAAGGACCTCATCAACGTAAAGGGCCAGCCATGCACGTGCGCATCAAAGATGCTCGAAGGCTATGTAAGCCCGTATGACGCGACGGTTATCGCGAAGCTCAAGAAGGCCGGTGCCGTGTGCGCAGGACGAGTCAACATGGATGAATTCGCGATGGGATCATCGACGGAAAACTCCGGGATGCGCCTTACGCGGAATCCATACGACGTTACGCGCGTTCCGGGCGGCAGTTCCGGCGGAAGCGCGGCTGCGGTCGGTGGCGACATGGCGATTGCCGCGCTTGGCACGGATACGGGCGGCTCCATCCGCCAGCCGGCGAGCTTCTGCAACATCGTAGGACTCAAGCCCAGCTACGGGCGCGTGAGCCGCTACGGCGTTACCGCATTCGCGAGTTCGCTTGACCAGGTTGGCCCGATGACGAAGTCCGTGGAGGATGCGGCCTTGCTTCTTCAGGCGCTCGCCGGACATGATGAGATGGACGGCACGACGCCGAAGGAGCCGGTACCGGACTATTCCAAGGCGATCGAAGGCGCATCCATGAAGGGGCTTAGGATCGGATTGCCGAAGGAATACTACAATGTCTCCGGAATGGATCCAGAGGTTAAGCGCATAACGGACGAGGCGATAAGGTCTTGTGAGGCCGCCGGGGCGGAGCTTGTGGAGGTCTCGCTTCCGCACACTGAATATGCGATGGCCGTCTACTACATAGTTGCCCCTGCTGAGGCTTCCGCGAATCTGGCCCGCTTTGACGGAGTCAGGTACGGGCATCGCTCGGCGAGGAGCGATGACGTGTTCAACCTCTATGCCAGAAGCCGTGCCGAGGGGTTCGGTCCGGAGGTCAAGCGCCGCATAATCATGGGCACGTATGTGCTCTCCAGCGGGTATTATGATGCGTACTACGGCAGGGCGTCGAAGGTCCGTACGCTGATACGCCGCGATTTCGAAGATGCGTTCGGCAAGGTGGATGCGCTTCTGGCTCCGGTCGCGCCGACGCCGGCGTTCAAGATAGGCGAGGTGCAGGATCCCCTCACGATGTATCTCAACGACCTGTTCACGATTCCGGGATCGCTCGCCGGCAACTGTTCGATAAGCGTTCCTGCGGGGTTCGCCAATGTGGATGGCGCAAGGTTGCCGGTGGGTGTGCAGTTCATCTGCGACGCATACCGAGAGGATCGGCTTCTCTGCGTCGCGAAGGCGTTCGAGGATATCCGGAAGGATTGACCGTAATGAAGAGGGCCATCCTTCCCGTTCTTGCGCTTGCCGTCGCTTTGGCGTCGCGATCCTATGGCGGAATCGCGATGGTCGTCACGAACTACGTGACGGCGGTAGATGTGCCGGTGGTCACGAATCTCGTGACCATCACGCACACCAACACGATCCTGCGGGTCGTGACAAATTCGGTGCCGTCGGCCGAGGCTGTCGCCATCGAGAACGCGAGAATTGAGGAGGATGCACGCAAACGCCGAATCTCGACCAGAACGTATTCACTGGCGCATGCGGATGCGACCGAGATCGCGGATCGGTTCAATTCCACGTGGGCAGGGGATTTCGGCATAGGCTACAAGATAACGAAGATCGCGCAGGCGTTTCCCGAAGCCAACAAGGTGATGGTAACGGCGCCGGGCATAGTGCTTGACGCATGTGAGGCGGTGATAAGGGAAGTGGATATCGAGCCTAAGCAGGTGTACATAGAGGCCCGTTTCGTGGAGCTTTCCTCCACGGCCCTGCACAAGCTCGGAATAGACTGGTCGATGCTTGAGAACATGAAGGGATCTGCAACGCTTGGCGCCGGAATCAACTCGTACAACGTGGGAAAGGGTGTGGAGGAGTTCTCCCGCGCCGCCACGGACAGCTCCGGCACCACGAGCTACAAGATATCGGGCGGCACCAAGACGGGGGCGAATTCGTTCAAGGGCGACAGCGACGGAACGATATCGCACTTCAACGGTACGCTCGACTTCTCGCAGATGTATCTCGTGCTGAGCGCCCTTCAGAGGGAAAACGATACGCGCATCTTCTCCAATCCGCGCATCATAGTCGCGAGTGGGCGCAAGGCGGTTGTGGACATGACCACGAAGTACCCCAACATCACGGTGGCGGCAAAGCGCACGTCGAACAGCAACTCCGACTCCATCGATCTTGACATGAAGATGGCCGCCATCCCTGGCGAGGACAAGTTCATGTTCGCGAAGGAGGCTTTCTTCAGTTGGGGTATCGAGCTTGAGGTCATTCCGCGAGTGAGCACCAACGGACTCATCAACGTGTCGATAGTGCCGACCATCTCAAGCCAGACGGACTGGGTGACGGCAGGCGCAAGCGACACGAACAGCAAGTCGTCCGACAGCAACATAGGCTCATATTCCGCGAAGTATCCTGTAATCAGCGTCCAGCGGCTCGTCACGGACTTCATGCTGGAAGACGGCACCACCGCCGTAATCGGCGGCCTTTCGAAGACGACAGAGGAGCAGATGGACAGCGGCATCCCGTTCTTGCGCGACATCCCGTGGATCGGCGACAAGCTGTTCGGCGGCAAATCAAGGCAGAAGGTCCAGAAGGAGATACTTGTGTTCGTGACGGTCGGGTTCGCCACGCCGAACGCAATCAGGAAAGATGTTGGCCTGCCGAAGAATGCCGTCCTTGGGCGTGAATACACGGAAGGGATACGTAAGGAGCCGGGCGACCGCAGGAGCGGAGTATCCGGCGTCACTTCGCTCGATCTCAGGTCGCTTGAGGAACAGGTCGCGGATCCTGCAAGGACGAACATTACGACGGAGACAGAGCTCCGCATCCCGCTCCCGTTCACCAAGATAAAATGAGTTGTCAATCTACGGAAGGCATGGCGATGGAATTTGAAAACACGATAGGTCTGGAAACGCACGTTCAGCTCAAGACCCGCACGAAAATGTTCTGCGGCTGTCTTCTCAAGACCGGGTGCGAGCCGAACACCAATGTGTGCCCCGTGTGCCTTGGATATCCGGGGGCGTTGCCGGTGATGAACCGCGAGGCGGTGAAGCTTACGGTGATGAGCGGACTCATGCTCGGGTGCGAGATAAACAGGCATGCCACGTTCGACAGGAAAAACTACTTCTATCCGGACATGGCGAAGGATTACCAGATATCCGAGAACGGAAATCCGCTGTGCATCGGCGGGGGCGTGTGGATTGCGCTTGCGGACGGTTCAAAGAAGCTGATACGCATAAACCACATACACCTTGAGGAGGATGCTGCGAAGATCAACCACTACGCCGCCCATTCGGGCGTGGACTTCAACCGTGGCGGGACGCCGCTGATGGAGATAGTGTCGGAGCCGGACCTTTCAAGCGCCGACGAGGCCATCGCATACCTTACCGCACTCAAGGAGATACTTGTCTATGCGGGCGTTTCCGACTGCAACCTCGAAGAGGGGAACATGCGTTCGGACGTGAACATATCGATACGTCCCGTAGGCGCGGACAAGCTCGGCACAAAGGTGGAGATCAAGAACATGAACACGTTCAAGGGCATCCATGCGGCCCTTGAATACGAGGCCCGCCGCCAGCGCGAATGCATGGCGCATTCAATTCCGATCATCCAGGAGACGCGCCGCTGGGATGGCGAGTCGTTCGAGACCGCGTCCATGCGCACGAAGGAGAATGCGCATGACTACCGGTATTTCCCCGAACCGGATCTCGTTCCCGTGGCGCTTACCGCCGAACAGATCGCCGAATGGAAGTCGCTTCTGCCGGAGAAGCCGGAGGATAGGCGATTGCGCATGATCGAGCAGTACGGGATCGCGGAATACGATGCCGGCGTGCTTTCCCAGCAGAAGGAAAACGCGGATTACTTCGAGAAAGCAGCGGCCGGGCTGGACAAAAAGACCGCGAAGCTTCTCTGCAACCTCTTCATGTCGGACGTGATGGCCTTAATGAACGCGACGGGGAAAGCCATCGGCGAGTGCGCCATGGCGCCAGTCGCGCTAAATGCCCTCATACGGCTTAGCGCATCTGGAACCATCAACGGCCCGACCCTAAAGGAACTCCTTCCTGAGATATTCGAAAAGGGCGGAGATCCAGAGGCTATAGTCAAGGAGCGTGGACTTGGCGCGGTAAACGACACTGGTGCGCTGGAGGCTTTCGTCGATCAGGCGATAGCGGCGAACCCGAATGTGGTCGCCGACTTCAAGGCGGGAAAGAAGGCTACGGCTGGATTCTTCGTGGGGCAAGTCATGAAGCTTTCCAAGGGCAAGGCCGATCCGAAACTGGTCGGCGGGATGATAGCCAAAAAGCTGGCGGCGCTGTGAGGATTGTCGGCGGCAGATTTCGCGGGCGCACCATGAAGGCGCCGGACGGGCTTGATGTCCGCCCCACGCAGGATCGTGTCCGCGAGGCCCTGTTCAACATCCTCATGCACGAGATCGCCGATGCCCGATTCCTTGACCTGTTTGCTGGTTCCGGTACGGTCGGGTTCGAGGCGTTGTCTCGCGGAGCCGGATCGGTCACGTTTGTCGAGCAGAATCCAAGGCACATATCGTACATCGAGGCCAATGCGAAGACGCTCGGCATTGTGCCGTCCATTGTGCGGGGGGATGCGTTTCGCTATGTGGCGGAGTACTCCGCAGCCCCGTTTGACGTTGCATTTGCCGATCCGCCGTATGCGCTTGGTGAGACGCAGGGGTTCACGGAAATGCTCGGCCATGCCGCCGCAAGGGACGTGGTTCGGACAGGAGGGCTTTTCATAGTTGAGACCACGCTGCGCTGCAAGTTGCCGGATGCGCCGGAATGGGATCTGTGCCGCGACCGCGAATACGGAAAGTCGCGCCTGATAGTGTGGAAGCGCAAGTCGGGGCATATTCCGGAAGAAGGGCGTTGACATGGTTGTGCTCGGAATAGACACTTCCCTGAGAAGCACCGGCTACGGGGTGCTGCTCTCAGAGGGTTCGAGCATGCGGGCAATTTGCATGGGGACGATAAGGAACGCTCCGCAGCTTCCGCTTTCCGCGTGTCTGCGGCACATACATGCGGAGATCGCAAGGCTCATCGGCGAGCATCGCCCGGACGTAATGGCGATAGAATCCGTGATCTACGCGAAGAACGCACGGACAATGCTTGTGCTCGGCGAGGCGAGGGGAGCCGTGATAACGTCCGCCGTGGATGCGGGGGTGCCCATCTACGAGTACGAGCCGAGGCGGATGAAGATGGCGGTTTGCGGAAACGGCCTTGCCGACAAGATTCAGATACAGCGCATGGTAAAGACTCTCCTGGCGCTTCCTGAACTGCCGCAGAACGACGCGGCGGATGCGCTTGGGCTTGCCATTGCGCACGTCCATGGCAATTCGCTCTTGAACGACAGGTCTCCCATATGATGCAAGAATAAAGTTTGGTATAATTCAGTGAGTTTTTGAGGAACAGAAAGGAAACGATGATGAATGCTGACGTGATTCGCATGGTGAAGTCTTGTTGCGTTTTCGCTTTTGCCTTTTGCTCCGTGCTGGGCGTGGCGGCATTGGAGAATCCGGCGTTCGAAGGCATCAAGGATGGACAGGCCGTAGGGTGGAAGTCCTCAGGCGGATGCTTTCGTGCAGAGAAGGGTGCAGGGGCAAACGGTTCGGGTGGCTTGGTGTGGGAGTCCCCAGAGCCGGCAAAGCGTATGGCGGCGTGCCTTCAGGAAGTGGATGTGGACAGGGGCCAGCCGTACTATTTCGCGTGTTCGGTGCGCACCGAGAATTTCAGCGCAGCCCAGGGTGGCTTTGCCGCGATCTGCATGGAGTGGTATGACGCCAACGGCAAGTGGATGGGTGGCGGATACAGCCATCCGTTCAAGGACGGCAATTCTGATTGGGTGCAGATCGCTGGTTCGACCCGCGACATACCGCTTCAGGCAAAGACGGTTCGTCTCCAGCTGTATGTCGGGAAGGGTGCGACTGGAGTCGTTGCCTTCGACAATGTTTCTGTGCGTCCGCTTTCGAGGCCGCCTGTCGCATTCGTCTTCTCCAGCGCATATCGGGATGTTGCGGCATCGGGTAATGTGCGGTTCCATGCCGCATTCTATCCGGGGCTGCAATCCACGAACGAGACGCTGTCCGCAGAGTTTTCGTACATCGGTGCGGATGGGGCGGAAGTTCGCGTGAAGCCTACGGAGTTTGCCGCCGATGGCGCCACCCTTGCGCTTCGCGTCGATGAAGTCGCGATGGGCACGCATCCGGTCGTGTGCGTCCTAACCGGCAATTCGGGCCGCAAGCTCGGCTCTGCGGTGTGCGAGTTCACCCGTGTGCAGCAGCTTCCAGAAAGGACGGTGTGGATCGACGAGCATAATCGCTGCATAGTGAACGGCAAGCCGTTCTTCCCGTTGGGGATGTATTGGGGCAAGGTGGAACCGGCCAAACTTGCCAAGTACTGCGAAGGGCCATTCAACTGCCTGATGCCATATGCACGTGCCACGCCCAAGGATCTGGACCTGTGCCACGAGAAAGGGCTGATGGCGTTCATTAACCTAAAGAACGAGACCCTGCACTCTGCCTGGGCGAGAAACCGCAAGATCTCCACGCAGGATGAGGTGGATGCATTCTTCGAGCAGGAGATAAACAAGGTCAAGGATCATCCCGCGCTTCTGGGGTGGTATGTGAACGACGAGGCGCCGACGATGGAGATTCCGGAGCGTACGCATCTGTATTCGATTTTCCGCAGTCTCGATCCGAACCATCCGACATGGGCGGTGCTGGATCGCACGTATGACTTGCGGGAATTCACCCCTACGTATGACGTGCTTGGGGTGGATCCCTACCCGGTGGCAAAAAAGCCACTTTCGCACATAACGGAATTCATGATGGAAACCCGCAAGGCGGTGTTCAATGACCGTCCGATGTGGAATGTGCCGCAGGCGTTCAACTGGGGATGGTACCGCAAGCAGGATGCGGGTGTCGAGCGGTTCCCGACCGAGCAGGAGCTGAAGAACATGAATTGGCAGCATATCGCCCTTGGGGCCAATGGCCTCATCTCCTATTGCTTCCATGCGTATTTCCGTGATTTGCCCACTCCCGAAGACTTCGACAGGCATTGGAGCATTGTCTGCAATGCGGCGAAGGAGGTCAAGAAGATGATGCCGGTGCTGCTCTTGGTCGAGAAGACGCCCGGAATCAGCGGAGTCCCGAAAATGATGCCCATAAGGGTGTGGGCGCTTGACGGAGACGTATATGTGCTGGCCGTCAATCCGTTGAATGAAAGGCAGGATGCATCACTGGCCATCTCAGAAGGGAAGTGGAAGGCCGTTTCGTGCGAAGTCGGCGTAGCGGGGCGCATGGACGATTCCGGAAAGCGTCTTGAAGTGTCGCTTCCGCCGATAGGCGTGTCATTCATGCGGCTTACGCCAGTAAAGTAGTTGGTAGTTGGTAGATTGTAGTTGGTAGTAGAT
>CAVJWR010000064.1:8728-17637 GCA_963653155.1 Limosilactobacillus gorillae | reverse complement strand
GAGTATATCTTCAGCGGCAGGGTATCCGCGCCCGGCCCGGTCACGAAGAACGTGATCACGAAATCGTCAATCGACAGCGTGAACGCAAGCAGCCCACCGGCGACGATTCCGGGAAGCAGGATCGGCAGCGTCACCTTGAAGAAGGCCTGCCATGGGGAGGCGCCGAGATCGTACGCGGCCTCGATCACACGGTCGTCGAAATCCTGAAGCCGCGCAAGCACGGTCATCGTGACGTACGACACGCAGAAAGTGACGTGGGCTATGAAGATCGTGAACATCCCGCAACCTACCCCGATGGCCGTGAACATCATGAGCAACGAGATGCCCATCAGTATCTCCGGCATCACGAGCGGGGTGTATATGAGACCGAAGTGGGCAGTCTGAAGCCGTCCCTTCCAGCGGTGCAGTGCAATTGCCGCCGTGGTTCCGAGCACACACGACGCGACTGTTGCGGTAGCCGCCACTATGAGCGACCGCTGGAAAGCCATCCATATCTCCCGATTCCCCGACGAGAAGAGGTTCCCGTACCATTTCAGCGTGAATCCGGCCCATTCTCCGCCATACCTCGAAAGGTTGAACGAATTGAGGATCAGCACCACTATCGGAAGGTAGAGGAACACCATCACGAGCACAAGCACGATCATGCAGAACTTGCTGTGCTTCATGCCGCACCTCCGCTGAGCTTCCGCGCCGTGGCCGCAGCGAGGCGCTTCTCCTCACGTTCATCCTGCCGCTTCATCCACCACGCTACGCACGCGAGCGGAACTAGCACCGAAAAGCCAGTCACAGCGGCAAGGGCCGACGCATGGGGCAGGTTCCTGTCGGGGAAGGTGCGCTGGTATATCTTGTTTCCGATCAGCTCGGAATCGCGTCCGCCAACGAGATCGGGTATCACGTATGACCCTATGGCCGGGATGAACACCATGAGGACAGCCGAGATCACGCCTCGCTTCACGCCGGGAAGGAATATCTTGCGGAATGCAAAGAAGCTTCTCGCGCCGAGGTCGCGAGCCGCCTCAAGGAGCGAGAAGTCGAATTTCTCCGCCGCCGTGTAGATCGGCATTATCGCGAAAGGGAGGAACGAGTACACCGACACGACCAGTATCGCGCCGGAGTTGTAGTTGAGTATCGCATCTTTGCCGACAATCCCAAGAGCCACGAGGAAATGCTGGAGGAATCCCTCTGGATTAAGCAGGGTTCTCCATGCGAAGACCCGCACGATGAAGCTTGTCCAGAACGGCAGCATTATCAGGCCCGCGACGACAGCCCGCCATTTCACGGTCATGCGTGCTATCGCATACGCGCACGGCAGCGACAGCACGATGCAGATGAAGGTCGTTGCCGCCGATATCCATATGGTGCGCCACACGATTTCCTTGTATGGCGTACGCAGCACGGCGTTCCATGTCTCAAGCGTTATGCCGGACGAAAAGCCGCCATCCGCATCAGGGGCATGGAATGCGATGCAGAACACGATGAGCGTGGGTATGACGAAAAACAGCATCAGCCAAAGGAAGGATGGCAGTGTCGTCAGGATTTCTGAATAGTTTTTCTTTTTCACTTCTTTCAAAATTCGTTTAGTATATCACATTCGAACGCAATCTTAAACCGACATGCCAATCAGGGGCATTCACCGATTGTTCTGCCGGTATATGCGCGTCACGTCCCGGCGATGGTTTTCCGTTACCTCGACCTTCTTTTTGAGTTCCTCGATGAGTTGCGGCACGGGGGCAAGGTTCATTACGTTGGTGAATTCTGGACGATCCGCCGTGCGAATGATCCTGATGCCGAGGCGCTGCGACTCTTCGAGTAGGCCTATGATCAGGTGGGTGTTCTCTATCTCGCGCCTAATCCTCATGTTGCACTGCTCAAAGCCGGGGTCATCCTGCATACGTATCTGCTCATGGCGTATTCTCGTGTCATTTCGGGCCTTTCCCTCATCCATGAGGTGCTGGAACGCGACCATGTTCTCTGCATTCACCATGACCGCCCTGTATAGCCTGAGCTTGAGGACAAGGCCATTGAGGTATCTCTCGCTTTCGGAATCTGTGGCAAGGGGAACGAGTGAACCTGCCGTCGATATCGCGCCGTCAAGCTCCCCTTGGCAAAGCCTTGCCGTGTGGGATACCGCAAACGTGCCGCCATAGCCCTTTAGCCAACGGTGCGCTTGCAGATCCACGAGATCGTCCGCGCACGATTCTTCCCTCGCCTGGAACTGGTAGGCACGATAGTAATCCTTTTCATAGGGCTTAAGCTCGCTTGGAAAGCACACGAGCGGACGCGTGAGCCAGCGCTGATGCGTCGTGCCGAGAAGGAATATGTGCCCCCCAGTCTCCGCCCATCCCCAGCGGGCGTAGCATCGCTCGATCGCATCCCATACGGAAACGAGGGCTTCGCTCTGGTCACGTCCGACAAACGTCGCGGCGATGGCATTGAGGGCGGCATATCGGGCAAGCTTTCCCTGTCCGACGGCGTTTCCTCCCCAATATGTCCTAAGAAGCCTGATGGTATCGATTTCGTCAAGGGAGCGCACCGAAAGCAGCGCATCGCCTTCCGGATCGGCCTCGGCCCTCTGCAGCTGCTCGACAAGCGCAGGCATGCGTGGCATCGCATACACCGGATATGTCTGCTCGACAAACGGATTCGGGAATCCGACGACGTTTACGGCTGTCTTGCGACTCAGTGTGCGATTCCCGACTTTCATCCCTGGTCTCAGTTTCGGAAGAGTCATCTCCACGATGTCGTCCGAAAGGTAGCGGTTGAGGTTTACCCGCATGTCATTGTATCCGGCAAGCGCGGCACCTTCCTGGAAGATGGACAAGAAGTCCACGATGCGCTGCGGCAGGGATTTGTCCCTTCGGCAATGCTCAGGGCCGTTTGCGCCGGCGTAAAGGTATGGATACCAGCAAAGCCCCGCTCCGGAGTCATTGCTCATTAGGTCGAAGGATTCGAACTTCCCTATCTTGCATATTTCACGGACAGCCCTAACGTAGATCGCCCTGAGTTCTGGATTGTCCAGGCACGGCGCATAGTATTCGGTCCTTGCGCGGGCACACTGGTCGCAGCGGGGACCGCGCCACGCCGGATGGTCTCGGTAGGCCTCCTCTGGGAGGTATGCGGGCTCCTGCCCGGTGAACGTGGCCTTGAAGCCGAACTCGTCAAGCACCTTGACCCGTTCCCTGAGCCTTGCAAGATTCCTTTCCGCATAGTCGCGGGGAAGGTACTTCTCAAGTTCCGCAGGAACGATGAACTTGAAGAGCGATGGACGGTGCATCGACCAGTTCGGATATGGGTCGTAGCGGTTGGCATTCCATTGCCACATGGAAGGCTCTATCTGGCATGCGGCAAGATGCGTTGCGCCCAACTCCTTCCCCAGTTTCGCGTAGGCACGGTATTCGTCGATGTCCAAAGTATCGAAATCAAGGCCAACCCTTCTCGACGCAAATGCGTAGGCCGCAATTCCAATGGACATAAACGCCAAAATCGAACTCTTCAACATGCCGCTCCTTTCTGTCTGGTGTGAAATTGCGGCGAATTATAGGAAATCACAGCCACCGGCGCAACACATTTCCTGCCATCGGATTCGATGCGCAAGGGCGTTAGGCATACGGAAGGTAGACGATGGCAGGCTTATTGACGCTGAGGGAGAACATACGCCCTGTCGTGCGGTTTAGCGTCCCCTTCCATAGCGCATCAAGCACTACGCCGTCCAAAGGCCATTCAAGTCCCTTTGAGGAGATTACCGTGCCAGGAATGGGCGCAAAAACGCTCACGGGCGCCCTTTCGCGGGTTTCCCATTCGCGTCCGGGCGGCAAAACCGGCTCGAACACCCCATTGTCCGTGATGATCGATACGTGCCTTGCGCAGAAGGCGAAGTCTATGAGGTGGAAAATGTTGCCGATCGAATGGTCTTCCCGTTTCCCCGTGGCGCCAAGTATGGCGATGTCGCCGGCGTCTGCGCCCGGAAATGCGGAAAGCACATGCCGGAACGCCTTGCAGAGGTCGTTCGTATCCTGTTCATCCACAAGCACGAGCGGAATGCCGCACAGCGAAATATCCTTGCGGTCCTCTTTGTCAAGCGAATCGCCGTCGCCAACGACCGCGTCAGGCGTTCTTCCCAGCGCAACAGCCGTACGCCAGGCGCTATCGCATGCGACGACCCTATCTGCCTTGCGCAACATTCCCAACGGAATGTCGTGCGACGGTGGCGTCCCAGACGCAAGGATCACCGTCATCATTGTTTCCGCCGCCTCCGGCCTACCGCCTTAAACACGCAAAGCGCACAGATGCCCAATGTCGAAGCAAGCGAAACGAGTGGCAGCGAGCCTGGCATGAACGGCCCCTCCATTCCCTTGTATCGCTTTGCCTTTTGCCTGAGCAGCGCAAATCCGGCCTTTTCCCTCGGCACCTTGACAAACAGTCCGCCACGGAAATTCCAGAAGGACTCTGGCGCATATTTGCCTTCAGCCATCGCCTTTTTGAGCGCCGCATTGTCCCTGAACGCAGTGCCGCCCGCAAGAACATATTCAGCATCTGCGATCTGCGCCCCGGCATCAAAGGCAAAGGCTATCGAATCGGATCCTGTTTCGCGGGCAACCGCAATGCGCAGCGTATCCGCAGGATCGACGGCGCAATACCGCGAATCAACGGAAGCAAGGTGAATGGCGTTGACCGCCAGCAATACGGCAACGGCGGCTGTGGCGATGCGCGGAGCCATGCGCCCAAGGCGCGAATCAAGGATGCATGACACGCCAAAGCCGGCCAGCACAGCCACGCACCATTCGATCAGATGCACAAACTTCACAGGACACCGTATCGAATCCCCTATCGGCAAGGCAAACACCACCCTGTAGAACGGTGTGAATGCCCCAAACGCGCACAGGAGCAGAACTGCCGCCATCACAGACCAGAATGCGACCTCAGCCCGATTCGTCATCCTGTTGGCATTGACGCAATCACATTTTCTTTTCCTAAGGCCCAAAACCACTCCCAGCGCGGCAAGGCACATTGTTATGAAGCCCATGTAAAGCGAATGCTGCCGATAAGGCTGCCAACGCCCTGGGGCGACTTGCATTCCGATGCGGCCACGGTAAGGATTCCTGGGGCTGACGCGAGGATCGCTTGAACCGCCGTTCACGTCTGGAATGAAGAACTC
The DNA here is from genome assembly GCA_963653155.1 of Limosilactobacillus gorillae. Taxonomy (GTDB): domain Bacteria; phylum Verrucomicrobiota; class Kiritimatiellia; order RFP12; family UBA1067; genus UBA1731. The sequence continues at coordinate 12,482 of CAVJWR010000064.1, read as the reverse complement.
CAAGGCCTCGTTCGGAGGAAGGCTCCAGTTCGTGCAGAACACATACCGCCTTTCGCGCTCGGCCTTCGCTGCGGCAGGGGTCTTATCGCCACCATCGGCGGCTGACTGTCCAGAGGCGGATATCTGCTTCTCGCGGTTGGCGGTCTCCACAAAGATGGCCCTGTGAAGCTGTGGCCACCCAGCTGCGACGAGAACGGAAGTAGTGACAGCCACTCCGGCAAGCACGCGGCCAAACGCGCCCATGCGTCCACCACGGGCCGTCGAGCGCAACTTCACGACAAGTTTGAAAACGCCATATGCAAACGCCATTACGGTAAACAGTAGCCACATGTCGGGCTGTTGCGCACTGGACCAGGCCAACACACCGCCGAGTATGGCCCAGTTGATCCATTTGCCTTTCCTGACGCAACGATCTATGAGACCGAAACAGAAAGGGCCGTACATCAGGTACACGAACCAGCCAAGATGCCCTGCCGAAAAGAGGGTGAAGTTGTACCCCATGAGTCCATACGCCGCAGCGGCCCCGTAGCGTGCGAGCGGCCCAATGCCACGACCTTTCAGATAGTACGCTACGCCAAGTGCCGCGAGATACGCCGCAAGCGCATACTGCAGTTCCTGCCAGACGTATGGCCCTCCGAGCAGAAATCGCAGGTCGCCCGGCACGATTGCCCCGCCCGCGCAGAAATCACGCCACTTGCGGAGAAGGAAGTCAGCCGGATAGGACGTCGCCTGATCCGGTTGTATGAATGTAACCGAAGGAGACCACGTACCCCAGAAAACACAACATACGGCAACGGCAAAAAACGCCGTAAAGCCGACAAACCACCAATTCGCCCTTTTCATGTCGTCAATTATACCACACAGGCGAGATGCGCGGCATCACCACGGCATTCCGGTGCGCATGAACCGCGAGGCAAGAACCGCACAGGCGCATGCATCATAGAGCGCGTCGTGCCATGTGCGGCCTGGGCATAGGGATTCCACTTCCCCTGTTGCGCCGAAAGCCTGCACAAGGTCACCAAGCGCGTAGGACGGCAACCCCGGATAGCGGGCCCTGGCGTAGACAAGCGTGTCGATCCAAGGGCCGAACCGGGTCATCGGCGCAAGCTTCGTGAGTACGGTACGCTCCGTGGAGCAATTGTGCGCGATAAGCGGTGTGCCGCAGAGTCTGGCGGAAATCTCCGGCCACAGTTCCATTGGGCTTGGGGCCTGGGCAAGTTCCTCGCGCATTTCCTGATAGCGTCCGACGGCACGTGGGGAAAAAGGACGCTCCCCTACATGGAACAGCGTTTCCCACTTCGTTTCGGGAAGCACAACCCCGTCTTCAATCTTCACGAGGCCAAGTTGCCAAGGCTCATTCGGCCAGCCCTTTACCGTCCCGGTCGTCTCAAAGTCAAGTACGGTCCAGATCATGCGATGCCTTCAGCGAAGCGCAATCTGGGAACATTACGCATCACGGTATTCGATCTTGGCCTTCTCCCGCAGCTCTGCCACGAAAGCCGACAGTACCTTGCCTCGCGCCGCATGGCGAAGGAAGTCGCGTATCTTCGTCTGCACCTGCACATACTGCGCATCTCCGAACGTTGACTTGTTCGCGCGGTAGAACGCCTCCATCTCCGCCTCGGAGGGGTCTGGCGTGCCGGAGCAGGTCTTGGACACCAGTTCGTCCGGGGATATTCCGAGTTCCTGCGCCCTCATGAGCACAAGCTTTGCGCCTATGGCCTGTTCCTGAGCCTGCATGAGGAGCTTTTCGACGTTCCCCTTAAGTTCCTCTCCCGGCACGCCGTTTTCGGCATACAGGCGGACAAGACGGTCAAACTCGTGCTCAATGGCCTTGCGAGGTATCTCATCGCCGTTCACAAACGCTTTCTTTATCATGACATCCCCTATCTTGAAAGAACATTCACTTCATCTGGACTATGTCGCCGCAGTATTTGGCGTCCGACGGTATATGCCAGTCGTTCGGCCCGAAATACGCCGGAAACACCTTGATGCCGTCAGGCGAGCAGTTGCGCTTGAACGACTGCGTGACAAGTCGGCGGCAATACACGTCAAGCCATTTGTCGATCTCATCCACGCCATACTTCCCCCTGAACGCCCGCTTGGCGGAGGCAAGGATCGCCTTGCGGCGCTCGCCATGCACAATGGTACGCCATATGAAGAAATCGTGAAGTTCGTACGGTCCAATCCTGTCTTCCGTCCTTTGCGCGATCTTGCCGTTCACGGCCGGAAGCAGTTCCGGGCTAACCGGCGTGTCGATTATGTCCATGATCGCGGCGGACGCAGAGGCGGCCCTGCCCTTGCCATGACCTTCCGCCCACCAGCGGCACACGTCGCGCACCACCGTCTTTGGCACTCCGGCATTGACGCCGAACATGCTCATGTGGTCGCCATTGTACGTGCACCACCCAAGCGCAATCTCGCTCATGTCGCCTGTACCAAGCACGATCCCGCCCGTTTGGTTGGCCTTGTCCATAAGGATCATCGTGCGCATCCGCGCCTGGGCGTTCTCGAAAGTGACGTCGTGCCTATCAGGATCCTGCCCTATATCCTTGAAATGCTGGAGGCAGGACTTCCGTATGTCGATGGTCTCAAGCTTGAGACCCAAACCTTCGCAAAGCGATTCAGCATTTCCCTTCGTGCGGCCCGTGGTGCCGAATCCTGGCATCGTGTACACCTTTATGGATTTCCTTGGCAGACGCAGTATCTTGAACGCCTCAACCGCCGCAAGCAGACAGAGCGTCGAGTCGAGCCCTCCAGAGAGTCCAATGGTGACAGATTTGACCCCAATGCGATCCAGCCTTATGGCAAGAGCCACATATTGCGTCATGAACACCTGCTCCGGACTGCACCAGTCTTGAAACGGATGCGCAGACACCGAAGACTTTCCCGATTCGCCGTACATCATTTACCCTTTCCGTCAACTTCCGGCCCGCGCACGATCCTACCGAACTGGTTCGCATACAGGGATCCGAGATTCAGCCTTGACTCGCGAACCTCGTTCGACGCCGGCCAAAGCTTGCTTGCCCCAGCATTGCGTGAAAACTGCACCCACCCCGGACGCCTCGCAATGGAATCGCCCCACGCAAACGCCGACAATGTGAATTTCACCGTTGTGCCGCCTTCATCACGCACGACGGACGATTCCACGACTTCGTGGTCGGGAGATATCAGATTGTACCAGTTGAACGGCGCGACATTCCCATTGGAGTTCACCACAACGCCCTTGTACCAGCTGACACCCGCGACATCGATCGTGAACATGTTCACCGATCCTCCGTTACGACCGAAACGAACCTCCACCGTCATGTCTCCGTTAGCCTCGTTCGAAAGCCTGAAGCGAAGCCCATCCGCCATTGGAACCCACTCGCCAATGCGGCACTTTGGCGCATTCCGCTCGAACTCCGAATCTGGATAGGCTTTGCCAGACTTGATTTCATCCATGATGCGGGATATCTGCGCATGAGTATCCTTAAGTTCACCGAGGCGCCATTCGAGCTTGGCTGGATGGTATTGGTGCGCTTCCGCCTCGGAATGGAAACCGAGGCGAGAATCCGCTTTCGCGAGGGGAAGGAGCTTTCTGGTGATCGTCTCCTCGGCGGACACAAGCGAATCCATGCGCTCAAGCGAGGCAATGGCGGCGGCGGCATCGCCGCGTTCGCGGCTTTCGCATATCGCCTTGGCCCGTTCCAGATAGAACCTGAATATGTTGTAGCCGCTCATGAACTGGTATTCAAGGGCCTTCATCACGCTG
>CAVJWR010000064.1:756-8718 GCA_963653155.1 Limosilactobacillus gorillae | reverse complement strand
GTCACGACTCCGTTCCAGATCTCCGCCCCATCTTTCCGCAAGGGCATCGAGCACATCCCCGCCATCTGAACCGGTGATGCGCACGCCTCGCGCCATTCGTCCCGCAAGGATTGTCGCCTCCTCTATCGTATGGTTCTCAAGGGCTTCGCCGATCGCATCCCCGCTGGGCGCATCCTGGGGCTTCCACGTGCGGCCAAGCGGCAACAGCCTCACATCGGCGTAAAGCGGCCATGCCGGCCCGGCATGGAACGGCCCGTAGTACTGCATGTCGTTCGAGAGCGGGTATTCCGCGTAGGCATCGGAGAACCGTTTCCACACATCGGCCACCAGTCCAGAATCCTTCCCCCAATATGGAGCGGCAAGCTTTCGCAGGAATGCGTCCTCATCGTCCTTGAAGTCATCGAAGGACAACTCTCCCGCAGCCTTATTCATGATTCCGGGATAGTTGCCGAAGTACCAGCACTGCAGGACCGTCGATACACCCGCATCCCTCATGGCCTTATATTTCCTGTAAAGGAGTCCAGGCACCGGAACGAACGGCACGGTTGCGACCTCATGGGAATTGCCTACCTGAATCTTGGCGCCGATGCTGCTCCCCTCAAGTTTTCCGGCTTCGGCGACGGACTTGAATCCCTCGGCCGGCCCCACATACGATAGCCAGTAGTCGCCTCCGTTCCGGCAGCGTCCAACCTGATCCTTGACGGCGCCGGACTCGAAGTTGTAGGCGAACGTCACGCCTTCCGGCACATGCCTTGCGCATTCGGCCACCCATGCCGCCCGTTCCTGCTGCACCTGCGGCTGGTAGAACCAGCTTATGTATTCGGCATTCGACCCTGCGGCGCGGATGCCGCGCATGATCGCATCCGTGGTGTTGCGGTATATCTGCCAAGGCTCAAGCGATGCACAGCGCTTGCAGCATCTGGCGCCGCGATTGCCCATAACGCAGTCTATCGCGGAAAGGCAGGTCGTAGGACGTTCGCCATGGGCGATCATCATGATGCCGCCAAGACGCGGCACACGCGAAAAGATGTCCTTGACCGATTCTTCGATGTATTGCTGCGCCTCCTTGGTGGCGGTGCAGAGAAGAGCCGCATTCGGAACCCACGAAACGGCGTCTCCAAACATTTCGGGGTGATTGACGTAAAGTGGATCGGATTTGCTCACGCACTTCGGCTCAATGCAGAATATCCAGGTCTTTATCCCGTACTTGAGGCACCTGTCAATGGTCTTGCGCAACTTCGCGAGACGCCTATCCGCATCAGGAGACCGCTTGGTGAACGACGTCTTCGCAAGGTCGCGCCACTCAACGGTTATCCAAAGGCCATTGATGCCCTCATGCGCAAGCCGATCGAGATAGGCCTCCGGATAATAGTCCACATCGTCCATCAGCTCGTCGTGGTTCAGCGGCGGACGCTTGATCGGTCCAAAGAAGCACCGCGAGATCCTGTTGCGAACCCACGGCTTGCGGACGCAGCTCTTGAGGTCTCCTGCCCTTACCCTATCCTGATAGTAGTACACGGCCCTGCGAAGCCCCTCGTCATCCTCTGTAGTTATGGTCACCTTGCCATCTGCCGCCACATCGATCCTGTAGCTTTCGTATCCATCCACCTTCCCGCGCACAAACGTCACATCGTTTGTCGGCACGGGCCTAAGCCTCTCTGGCAGGGCAAGTTCCTTGCGGAATCCCCAACTCTCGATTCCGGGATATGGAGGCGGAGCGACGGCAAACGCATCCGTTGCCGCAAACATTGGCGCGACAAGGCACAACAGCACAAACACGGTATTTCTCATGGCGGTGGATTATACCAAATGACGGCGACTACGCATACACTGCGCAACCCGCAAGATCACGGACACGAAGCCCTGAGGCGCACAAGCCGACAACGGAACGGATCAAGTGTGATTCCGATTCGTCCATCAACGACGGAAATGGCCTCGCCTGTAATCGCATCGCAGGCTGACCGGCACCAGGAAGGCACCGATACGCGAGTGGAGACGGGTGCATCGGGCGAAACGTTCGAGATGACGAACAGGGCATCCCCTGCCCTGCTGTATGAGCTGACTTTCACGAACTCGCTATCGGACAACCTGTTTTCCCAATACGGCTTCCATTCGGCCTTCAGTTGGTCAAAGTCGTCAAACGCCTTCCAGATCGGCGAGACTCGATTGATGGACGCGAATCCGCACGGACGAACCATTACGCCATGCAGGAGCGTGACGCTCAATGCATCCTCGTACGACCATCCTTCCTTCTCGTATGCGAGGAATTCGCAAGCTACGCCATGGTTGCGGCCCATGAACTCGGCCCTGAATGAATCCAGATTCAGCTCCGCCTTGATGGCCCGTCCCGAACCGCTGGTGAGCTGTTCGCCATCCCAGTACGAATGGGCAAACGCCAGTGTCGCCGGGCAGACATAGCCGCTCTGGTGCGCATCGATACGTCCGCCTCGCGCCTCGACAAACGCATACAACTCACGCATCATCTCGCGCACGGCAAAGATCGGATACGTGACGTGGCGTTTGCCGGATGCGTCGCTCCAACCGCAGCCATGCGCCCCATTGGCGCAGGCGCGGGGCATTATGGTGCCGTCAAGGTATAGCCCGTCAAGTCCCAATTCGCCATATGCCTTCTTGATCCGCGCCACCCAGGCCGCAGAGAATCCACTGCCATAGCAGACACGATAGTCGCGCTGAGCAGGCTCACGGTTCCAGTAGCTCACCGGATTCCCATGGATATCCTTGGTTATCCACCCATCATGATTGTCACCCCAAAGCGGATCGAGCGGCGACAGCTCGTATCCCTGATAGACAAGCACCTTCAGTCCGAGCCGCTTGCAGACAGCCATCATGTCCCTGAAGTCGGCATGTGGAGACGGATTGTTCTGGATGGGGATCCAGTCCTCATGGAACACAACAGTGCGCATTCCCGCCTTTGCCGCATCAGATAGCGTCTGCTCCACGTTGCCGTGCGGAAACGCGCGCTGGCTTGTCCACCAGACTTCCGGACGTGGTACCTTGGTACCGGCGATCCCGGCACCCATGGGCGGCGCATGGACTGTGTGACCGGTCATCAGCGCACGGTCAAGCGGCTTTACTGGCGTTGCCTGAATGCCGAAAGTCCATGTGGTGGGACGCGCAAGTCCCCCATCTGCGAGCCTAATGCGCAGCATGGTTTCAGCCGTGCCGGGAATGACCTCGACTACGCGCATGGGGTCGGAGGCTGCAATCTTCTCGTCGCTTTCGCAGAACCAGCAGAGGCCCACATCCTCGTTGCCGAGCCATACCGAGCAACGAAACGGCCATGCCATCGGCTCCTTTACACCACCAACGTTAGCCAACTTGCCCCATGAACATGGCGAATAGTTGAAGAGCGTTACCATCTCTTTCCGCAACGGGATTTCAAGCCATACTTTAGAGAGGTTCTTCAGTCCCGAAAGGTTTTTGCCTGGGGTGACGGACAGTGAAACCTTGGCCATCCCGTCGAACTCGATGCGAGCCGTAGCGTTTACGAACACGTCCGGCACGGACTGCCATCCGCAGACTGTCGCCGAAGCATCATCCGCCGACTGCACCCAACTGCCGGCCTTGGTCCACGCGAACGCAGTCCCATTCGAATCCGCACAAACGACGCGAATCGGCGCGGCGAGAAGGTCGCGCCCCTGAGCAACAATCCGTACAGGCAGGGCATTGGAAGCGAAAAAGTACGTGCGCCCCCACACTGAGACGGAATCCTCAGCGGTCTGCACCGGCACCCATGGACGAGGCACCACAGATGCGTCCCCGTACGCGGCAAACGCAGCCAATGCGCAACCTGCAACCAGACGTAACCTACGGCCAACCAATCGTCTCACATACGGTTCGACACCCACATCCGCCTCACTTTCTCACATTCTCTTCCACCTTGAAGTCGTAGAACCAGTTCCTGCCCTCGCAACCGATGATGCCGGCATAGAATGTATCCGGGAAACGTGGATCTATGCATGTAAGCGTATAGCCGCCGCACGTGACGGTCATCTCACGGTTGCCTTTGCCGTTGAGCACGATCTTGACCTTCAGGTCATGGATTTCGTTCGCCTTGAAAAGGCAGTCCTTAGGCAACGCAATTGACGCGTCCTTGTACCATTTCTGCACCCCATTCTCAAAATAGTGGTACCAGATATTTATCCCCTCATCGTAAAGGCACACCTCCCAATGGTCGCGAAGTTCGGGAATCCCGGTTGCGCTCGTGCCGATATCAGGCGCAATCACGATGATCGGAGCCATACGGTAGTCCCACGACATCTTGGACGAGATCGTGCAGCCAAGACTGAAACGCCGCTTGTGCATCATTGCCACATATGAGCTGGAATGCATCTTGCGGAATACGTGTTCCGGCGTTGGCCCCGGCAACACATTTACGATCGCGTCATCCATTTGCTTGAACTTCTCCATGAAATCCCAGCGCCAGCTCTTCACGTACTGGAAATCGGCTGGATTCCACTTCCCGCGAGCGAACGACACGTCCACCTTCTTGCGCGATGGAGGCTTCACTAGCGCAATCGACAGTATTCCGGGATAGTCTCGACCCTTCTTTCCGATAGTCACCGTTCTCGTGCCATCCTTTACGGATTCGACCATCGAGTAGGATTGCGCCCCATCCGGGTCAAGTTCCACCTCCACCTTTGCTCCTGGAACATCGGCGAACTTCACGGTGATGGTGCCGTTGGGGAATATCTGGTTTCCGGCGTAGCGCACTACGCGATCCGGCAAAGCCTTTGCGTACGCCCCATGCATCGTGCGTATCGTGCGGTTGTCGTCATATATTCCACCTGGTATCACGAAGTCCACCACATCGGCGCGAGACTCAAGCTTGGCTCGCATGGCCCGCTCGATCCGGTATTCGCGCAGAAGCTCCCTGCAGAAGAATCGAAGCCCCGTCATGTATACGTGATCAAGATCGTCGCCGACCACGTTGAAGTATCCGGAATTCTGAGGCAATGCCGCCGGATTCGCCATCAGGGATTCTATCAGACGCTCCGCCGACAGGCTTTCGGCAATCAGCCTATCCGGCATGTTCTTCTTCGCCATCATGTCGGAGAAATATGCGATGCAGCACTTCGTGTAGGCCTCAAGGGCCTTTGCCGCCTTAACTGCGTTGGCGAACGCCCGGTGCTGGCGGGCGTATTCGTCCTTCGGCATCGCCTCCTTCAGCGATTCGAGCTTCGCAAGTGCCGCCGTTGCCATCTTGACTCCCTTGGCCTTCTCCGCCAGTATCTGCGCATGCGACGGGGCGTTCATCTCGCTGAGTATGCTCCAGATGTCCTTAGTGGCTTCAAGAGAGGCATTTTCGCGATATAGCGAGAATATCCCACCTGCCTTCACGAACTTGAAGTCCGCCTTGAGCGGAAATGAGTGGAACACGAGGTTGGAGGCGATGAAATGGATGTTGCGCACCATCTCAAGCTCATCCTTCATGAGCGATGCCATCGTGTCCGCCGCCGAACCGAAGTGTTTGCCCGCGTATTCGGCGATCACGCCATCCACAGTGGCGGATGGATCGGTGATGAACCGCATGTAGGCATAGAGATTCACCTCATGCGCAGAATCGAAGATGCTGTTCCCGACCCGATCTATGCGGATCGCATAGCGATCTACATCCTCGGCTCTCGCCGAATCCACGTATTCCCTTATCCTCGCGACCTGAGCAGCTGGCAGATAGCCCGCACTCAGATATTCACCGAGGGCATCGCACTCTGCGCCGAGCGTGAGCGGCGGATTCTTCTTCAGGAACGGATTCTTCGGGAGCCAAGGCACGAAATCCGCCTCGGTGATCTTCGTCTCGACCTCGAAACCATGTCGCTTCGCCGCCGCAGTCGCTCCGCCGATGATATCTATGTAGTCCTGGGAATTGGAGCCGAAGGATCGCAGTATGAACCGCTTGCCGCGCCGTTCATGCTCTTCGGCAAACAGCCCGACAAGCTCTTCTACAACCTTTTGCGGCGGGTAGCGCGTCGGGTTGGAGTTGTGGATTACAGAATAGTCCGCCTCGGTGAGCGTGAGCACAATGCCGTCTAGTTCCGGGCATATACGGAACGTCTCATCGAGCTTGTAGCGAAGCCAGTCCTGATACGCCTTTCCGAGCAAGTCGAATTCGCCATTCTCGTCCAGCAGTCCCGGCAGATCGTCAAGAAGGCCGTCTGGGATGAATATCTCGCGATGCCAATAGTATAGAGGCTTGCCGATGGAATGCGCCATGCGGCATATGGCGTTCATGTCCTGCCGGTTTTTCTCTACGGCGGCGCGATCCACCTTCGCGGCCGCATGCGGATACCTTTCAAGGAACGACAGCCCGTTGATTCCGCTGTATCCGCGATGGCAGTCGCCGCAGACCTCGAACGAATCCACGCCGCCGTACTCCACGGCCTTTGCGACGACACGCGCCATGTAGTTTGTGTCGATTGCCGTAGGATGCATTATCGACCAGCTTATTTCCGGCCTTTCCGCCGCAAGCGAAGCCGTAATGATGGACATTGCGGCCAATGAAATGTACTTTCTCATGCGTTTGCCCCTGACTTGAAATGACGATGATGGAGGACGGTCATGGACTCGTCCTCATCCGTAAGCACAAACAGATCGAACGTATTGCCGCCCGGCGCGACCTTGAACACGCTATGCCCCTGCACAGGCAGAAAATCTTCCATAAACTTGCGTCCCGCATAGTCTTTCTTCTTGATGTCCGGCAGGAATCCAGGCAGGATCACGCGCTCGCCCGGATAAAGCTCACGCGACGCCATGTTCACAAGGTTTTTGTCGGTGATCTGGTTCGGACTCCACACGCTCGTCATGTACGCCTGGGCACGCACTGAGCGGCAGAATGCCGCCCCCATCGAACTTGGACACGAATGGTGGTTTGTCTTGCATACATCCACCGGGCCGACAAGCGGCCCTAACCTGCCCTCGTAGTCGGGGAAGTCGATGTCACCGCCAAAATACGCCTTGAACTGGCCATACTCCAGGCGTATTCCCATCGAAAGCGAATTCTCAGGAATCTTTCCGCCCGCATTCGGATTCAGTTCGAAGTATCGTGGCGCATAATCGACCTTGCGCGTACCATCCCAATAGACGCAGTTCGCAAAAAGGTTCGTTATGCGGAAGTCCGCATGGCGCTTGGCGCCGCCGTGAAGCATCGCGATCTGGTTTACCGCCCCAACGTTGAAGGGGTGAGGCCGCATGCCGCACTTCCGTCCCATGAACGGGATCCAGGCTTGCATCATGTCGAGTGAATCCTCGTCGACGTTCATGCGATACTCCCCTGCTCGCGGGTACTGGTGGTCGAAGTAGTTGCGGATAGCGAAGTCTTCGGCGAAACGCGTAATGCCGCATACGGTACGACCGTCAGACGTCTTTTCGCTGCGCAGGCTTGGCTTGCCGCAATGGTCGGCATGCCAATGGCTCAAAAGAAAGTAATCGATCGCACGTTCCTTTATCAGCCTCTGCACGTAGCGGCTAACCCATTCACCGCCGAGCCTGTCGGATGTAGGACGGCGCGGGATTAGCGGCAAATATTGCGGACGATACATGTCTCCGCAATCCAACAGCATGGTCGTGCCGTCCGGCATGATGAAGAACGTCTGCTCACCTACTCCTGTCTGGATGAAATGCATGTCAAGCTCGCCTGGCATCCATCCCGGATAGCGGCAGCCCTCTATGCCTCTCATGCGATCAGAGAGGCAACCGGTGAACACGCCAACACCGGCGGCACCCATCCCCGAAATAAACTCACGACGTTTCATGGCGTTCCTTGATACCCAACCCTTCATTCGATGCGCAATGTCCATAGCTGAAGCTTCAGCCGCTCCGAACAATACTTGTCCTCAAACGAATCAGCATGAATGCTCCAACCACCCTTGATGTCTACCTTTTCGAGAGAAGGCACCTCCTCGAATGAGCCGAGCTGGTCGCGTGGCTCGATGCATACCGCTC
>CAVJWR010000064.1:0-746 GCA_963653155.1 Limosilactobacillus gorillae | reverse complement strand
ACCGCTCCAGATCCTGTCTCGATGGCTTCGAGGGCCGCAAACAGGAAGTCTGCCGGGCCGATCTTCTTTCCGCCAACATCAATCTCTGGCGGGAGGAAATAGTCGGTGTTCAATCTGGCGGCGGCAGCCTTTAGGTCGGCGGTAAGAACGACCGTACGCTCCCTGACGCCTTTCGGACGCTCCAGAAAACCCCATGACTTTCCAGGCAGAAAAGTCTTATCTCCGTGCAGGAAACGCACCGATGCCTGAAAGCAGTCCGATACGGACCATGACTTCGGCAAATCGACCGCGCTGAGGCGTTTGCCGAGCGCATGGCGAATGGCCGGGATATCCGCACGGGTAATCTCAACGCGAGGCTTTAGCGTCTTTTCGAAATCACGCAGATCAATGAGCTCGAAGCGCGAATCGGCCTTGATCGTGCGGATGAACGAACGGAGGCGATCATAGAACACCTTGGTGTCTTCCGCCGGACGGTCTGGCGCCGGGATCCACTTGCCCCATTCCACGAGATTCTTGCGCTTGTAGTTTATGCCATCCCAATGCTTCGTCTTGACCGCCATGTGCGGATGCATGTAGAACACGAGCATGTCGCGCTGCGCTCCGGTGTCGAGTATCCTCTTGACGTCCGGCGGCCTGTAGCCGTCACGCGGCAGGAAGCCCTCAAGTCCAAACAGGTGGGTATACGGGATCTGGTAGCAGTTGCAGTACCAAAGCCCCATTGCGACATTGTCCTTTCGGACGATGCC
>CAVJWR010000063.1:0-17744 GCA_963653155.1 Limosilactobacillus gorillae | reverse complement strand
GCCTCTACTACTACGGCTACCGCTTCTACAGCCCTCCGCTCATGCGTTGGCTCAATCGTGACCCGATCGGGGAGGTGGATTGTCATAATTTATACAACTCGTTTAACAATAGTCCAACCTTTATCTTGGACTCTTTGGGAAAGACCGTATTCGTCATTACAGATTCAACACCAAGCCGCAAGGCATCAATTGCAGTAAAACGGGGCGGCAAAACAGTATCTCCACGTGGAGTAACGCGAATCACAGGTTCATTGAATTTCTCGTGTGACAAAAAATGCATATTGCACGCTAAAGGTGTAATTCAATTGTGGATAGAGCTTTTGAATGAAGAAGATTTAAGGTGGAATGAAAGATATCCTCGCTATTCTGGAAATCAGGAGATGCGTGAAGACCAAAATACGCTTGCGCACGAGATGGATCATTTCAACACATGGAGTGCATTTCTTGATTTTGTGAGGACGGCAAATGTTTTTGACGGTAAGAGATATTCGGATTGCAAAGAACGGGCTACACGGTACAATGCCGTTTATCGGAGATTTAGGTCTGTCACTTCGAGACATAGCGCAAAATTTGATCAGGCAGGTTGGAATACAGGCGGACAGTATTCGCTGCATCCGCTTGACACTTCAATGTTTAAATGGGAATAAGATGAAAAATATGATCCTTGCAGCGGCAATGTCAGCACTTACGGCCTTTGCCGAACTTCCTGAAAACTTAGAAGAAGTGCTTTTCTCAATGACATGCGGCACGAATTATGGGGCATGGATGGCTATGGACGGCGAAATCGTGTTTCGCAGGCCATTTTCCGTTTTTGGGAGTGCTATGTTTCGGTCTTCCATTGCGACAAACGATACTCCACCATTGCATTACTCAATCACAATGGAAAGGCGATTCTATGGCAAGGACAGCCTTTCAAATGTAGTTGAATCGTTGAAGCAGACAGAGAATACCCTGCAAAGGCGATTTAATCAAAAGTTCTCATGCGAACAAGGCGAGGGCTTTGCCTATCACACAAAGTGCATTGACATAGATGGCTTTGGTTGGGACGTTTCCTTTCTCGTAAGACAACTATCAGATGTGGACATGGAGTGTGCATATGAAGCGAAAGCAAAGTTCTACAATCATCTTCACAAGGAAGGTAGGTTTGTTTCCTGCGAGGATTTCAATGAAGACAAACACAAACGGCGCAATGGTCCTGAATTCCGTTTGCGGAGATGAACATGGTTTGGATATCTTTGAGATTTCAGCTGTTATTTCTTACAATCTTATTGTAAGTGGCACGTGCGTGATGAATTTCTAGGACATAATTGGCGAAAGCCAAGGAATAATATTTGGGTGTGCTATGGCGATATACGAAAGGCAATTCAAGACCTCAGGTCATTTTCCATGGAATCCCCAAAAGGAAAAGCTGGTTCAAATGAAGTATAAATCCATTTTCGTTGGCATTTTACTGTTCCTTGTCATTGCGCTTGTCACATGTGCTTATGTGTGGCCGGCTGGATGCCCATCGTGGAAGCGACAGGAAATGAATTCCGCCAAGATACTTAAGGAGTACTGTCGCTTGATTTCTAAGTATTCATGTGAGCATGATGGCCAGTTCCCAATTTCTGTGTCTCAAGTGCTGCAGAACATTGATGTTGTCGGAACTCGCCGACGAATGCTGTGCAGACCAGGCATTGATCAGTCATGGAAACCAATTGGCTGGATTACCAATGACAACCTCACGGCGGTCTTTGCCGATTACGTGATTATCCCAACGGATCGTGAGGGATTGATAATTTCGGAACGTCCAGATATTAAAGGATTGAAGAGGATCCAGTACATGGAGATGGGCAAGTCGGAGCCTCATAAAATGGAAGTTCGGAGGAAAATTCCCTCGGATGGTTTTCAGTGGCGCACGCGCGAGCATTGAATTTGTAAAGGGCAAAGCCATGCCAAGGAACGAGAAACGCTGCCGGCGACGAAGAGCGCGAAGAACGATTGGCGTCAACGCAAAGCAAGGTGCTTGAGGACAAGGACATAGAGGTGGAAATTGTTGACCATTGATTTTGGGCATCCCCGGTCGTCGCACACGGATAGCGCGTATTGGGGTAGGGATGAAGAAGTAGATATTGGCATTCCCCCGTTTCGCTTCAAGATGTGGTACAATAGACGCATTTAAATGTATATGCTTGAAAGTCTTAACATGAAAGAATCACATCGTCACGTATTCACCTCCGAGTCCGTATCAGAAGGGCATCCAGATAAGGTGGCAGATCGGATTTCAGATGCAATCCTCGACGCTTGCCTTGCGAAGGACCGTCACGCACGTGTGGCTTGCGAAACGATGGTTGCGCCGAATCTGGTGATGAATGCGGGAGAAATTACCTGCCATGGATTTGAGAATGTCAATACGGGGGCAATAGCCCGTGAGGTCGCGAAAAAGATAGGTTATGATCGTGAGGCGGAAGGCTTTGCGTGGAATACGTTCATTTACATGAGCGCGTTGCATGGGCAGAGTCCGGATATCGCGCAAGGCGTCAATCGTAGCAAGAAGATCAAGCAGGGCGCGGGTGACCAGGGGATGATGTTTGGCTATGCGTCCAACGAGACGAAGGAACTGATGCCCGCCCCCATCATGTGGTCGCACGCCATGCTTGCGCATTTCGCGAAGATGCGGAAGAAGGGGGTGATGCCGTTCCTGCGGCCAGACTCCAAAGGGCAGATATCTGTCGTATACGAGAATGGAAAGCCCTTGGCCATCGATACCGTAGTGCTGTCCCACCAGACTACCGAAGAGGGGGCTTGCGCCAAATGCTACAAAGCGATGGAAGATGCGGCTCGCGAGTTCCTTTCAAAGACGAAACTGCTCACGAACCGTACGAAGTTCCTGATAAACCCGACTGGCAAGTTCGTGGTTGGCGGACCTTGCGGCGATTCTGGCCTTACGGGACGTAAGATCATTGTCGATACGTATGGCGGTATGGCGGCGCATGGTGGCGGCTCCTTCTCTGGGAAGGATCCGTCCAAGGTCGACAGGAGCGCCGCATACTATGCGCGATATGCGGCGAAGAACATTGTCGCTGCAGGCTTGGCGGATCGGTGCCAGATTCAGGTCGCGTACGCAATAGGCATCGACAAGCCGGTCTCCATCTGCGTGAAGACGTTTGGCAGTGCGCATGGCGTCACGAATGGGCAGTTGGAGAAGATGCTGCATTCAGGGAAGGTGTTTGACTTCCGTCCGTATGCGCTTGCGGAGGATCTTGGCCTCACTGCGCCGAAAGGATGGAAGTACGAGGATACCGCCGCATACGGGCATTTCGGGCGCAACGCATTCCCGTGGGAGCGCACTGACAGGGTCGATGCGATCATGGCGGAACTCAAGCGTTTCTGACCATAGGCAGCGGGCATGGCGTATTTTACGGAAACATCAGACGGAACGGTGCTGAACGTCAAGGCTCAGCCGCGATCGTCAAAGGCTGGTGTTGACGGCCTTATCGGCGATGCCGTAAAAGTTCGGGTGAAATGCGCTCCAGTGGACGGCAAGGCGAATCGTGAAATCATCGAGACGCTTGCCGATGCGTTTGGTTTGCCGAAAAGCCGTGTGGTGTTCAAGGGCGGCGAGACCTCCAAGCAGAAGCGCATCCTTCTCGCTGGCGTTGGCGCGGAGCGGGTGCGGAAAACAATAGGCGCATGATATCCGAATTCGACAGTTTCTTCATGAGAATGGCACTTCGCGAGGCCGAGAAGGCTTCGGCTGACGGGGAGGTGCCGACAGGCTGCGTTATAGTGGAACCGTCTCCGGCGGCAGACGGCATGGATGGCTCCTTCGATCCAGATCCATCAACGGCGCGTATCCTTGCCAGGACGCATAACCAGTCGGAGATGCTGTGTGACGCGACGGCACACGCCGAGATGCTTGCCCTCACATCCGCTGCGGCGGCGAAAGGCGCATGGCGGCTTTCCGGCACGAGGCTTTACGTGACGAAAGAGCCGTGTCCGATGTGTGCCGGAGCCATAATACTTGCGCGCATACCTACCGTAATATGGGGAGTCTCAGACCCGAAGCGCGGAGGCGGAACCGTGTTCAACATCTTTGGGCACCCAGGCATAAACCACCATCCGGAAATCGTCACAGGTGTGATGGAGGCAGAGTCGCTTGATGTTCTGCAAAGTTTCTTTCGCAGGCGCAGAGAGGAGAAGTCGTCTTGAGGACCATTTGCTGCAGAGACGTGGATTCCATTGATGTTGTCGCGAACATCCTGAACGGTGGCGGCGTTGCGGTAATCCCCACTGATACGGTGTACGGGCTTGCTGCCCACCCTGCGTATGCCGATGCTGTTGAACGCCTTTATGCCATAAAGGGCCGGGAGAAGCGCAAGAAAATCGCACTCCTTGCCGCCGACGCAACGGCGGTCGAGGCCTTTGGCGGACATCTGCCGCCGAAGGCCAGGGAATTGGCGGAGCGGTATTGGCCGGGGGCTCTAACTCTTGTGGCGGGCGGAGAGGGCTTTCGCGTGCCGGATCATGCCTGGACACGGCGGCTTTTGGCGGCGTGTGGCGGAGTGCTGCGTGTCACGTCCGCAAATCTTTCGGGACAGCGGCCCGCAACCGATGCACCGAAAGCCCTGACGGACGTTGGGCTTTCTGCCGACATAGTGGCGGACGATGGCGTGTCGCCGGGCGGCGTACCATCGACGGTTGTCCTTGTCGGGGACGGCGGCGAATTGGAAATATTGAGAAAAGGAGCCATAAGCATATGAGCAAGTGTGAAGAGAATGTGTTGGAAGTGGATTTCAGCCGAGGCAAGTGGAATAGTGCCGATTGGACTGTGGTGAAGAGTTCGCGCTGGGACTACGTCAAGGAGTTCGTGCAGGCTGAAGACCACATCGTGAATCCCTGCCCGGACATATCCGACGAAGAACTGTATGCGCATCATGTTACGGAGGTCTATGCGAGCATGGTGCACAACAGGAAGTTTGAAGCGCGGGCGGAGGTGTCGTCCGTGATGAGCTTCGACCACCTAATGGCTCCACTTATCGTGATTGCCCCATGCCTCGGCAAGGATTGCAACGGAAGGCCAGAGTTCCGCGAACACCATGAGATAGTGCTGTACAACGAAGGCATCAACGTGTGGCGCTATACATTCGAGGAAGGCCGCGCGAAGTGGCGGCTTGCGGCGTTCCTTCGTGCCCCGTTCGAACCAAAGCGGAAGTATGACCTTAAGGTCACGCTTGAGAAGCGCGGTGGCCTGATGCAGATGAACATCACATGCGGCGGATGCCATTTCGGGTATCAGGACGAAACGTTGCCAGAAAGCTTCTACGCCGGCATAACGGGATGTGAGGGCCGCAACCGGTTCTATTCGTTCAAGGTTCGCACAGGGCTTCCGCCTATTGACCCTGCCGCAGACGGCGAACACTGAGGGGCGTCCCATGGCTGGCGAATGGCTTGACCTGAATCCAGATCCGCAGCACGTGAGGCGCGAACGCGCCAAGGCGAGGGAACTGCGGAAGACCGAATGGTGGCGCGTCCAACTTGAGCGGGGCGAATGCCACTATTGCCATCGCAAGGTCGGTGCCGATGCCCTAACGATGGATCATGTAGTGCCTGTCGCCCGTGGAGGAAAGTCTACGCGGGGGAATTGCGTTCCGTGCTGCAAGGAATGCAATAATTCAAAGAAGGCCTATACGCCGGCGGAGCAGATTCTCGATCGTCTTTTCGGATAGGTTATGTTATTTTGGCATCGTCTGCCACGTACAAGTAGTGTTTGGAAAACAAGGAGGGAAGATAATGCAAATGGGAAGAATGATGTTGGCTGGTGCGGTCTCGCTGATCGCATCCTTGTCTATGGCAGGTACGCTCGATGTTTCGATGCTTCCAGACGAACACTGGTGGGGCGGGGCAAACGATTTCGGACTGAAGATGCCATTCACAAATTCGAGTTCCGTGGAGATTGACCTGAGGCGCACCAACTACAGCAACCAGTTCGCTTCGTTTCTCGTCTCGGATAAGGGCCGCTACATCTGGTGTGACGAGCAGACCCTGATATCGGTCTCAAACGGCGTCATCCGTATGACGTCTGCCAAGGCATCTCCCGAATTGGCTTCCGGCGGACGAACCCTGAGGGAGGCGTTCCTTGCCGCTGCGGCGAAGCATTTTCCGCCGAGCGGCAAATCCCCCGCCTCGCTATTCTTCTCCGCACCACAGTACAACACATGGATAGAGCTTACGTACTTCCAGTCACAGGACAGGATAATGGAATACGCGAAATCCATGATTGACAATGGACTGCCTCCCGGCGTGTTCATGGTGGACGACACTTGGCAGGAGGGGTACGGTACCTGGGAGTTCAACCCTCGCACATTCCCAGATCCCAAGGGAATGTGCGATGCGCTCCACAAGATGGGTTTCAAGGTGATGCTGTGGATGTGTCCATGGGTTTCCATGGATTCTCCGGCATATCGTCGCATCGTGAGCGGCGTCAATCCGGGAAGTGTCGTGCGCGAGAAGAATATCGGTGGGTTCTATCTCAACAATGCCGGCATACCGGCGGCTTCCAGATGGTGGAACGGACAGTCGGCACTCTTGGATTTCACGCATCCCAACGCCAATCGCTGGTTTCAATCCCAACTTGACCGACTCGTTGCCGATTACGGCGTGGACGGCTTCAAGTTTGACGGTGGCGAGCTTGGACACTATGTCCGAGGCGACTTCAATGCGCATGACAAGTCTGTCTCGCCCGCCGACCAGACGTATCTTTACGGCAAGTTCGCGTTGGAGTACAAGTTTTCCGAATACCGCAATGCGTGGCGACTTCAGGGGCAGCCGGTTGTCGTGCGCCTCATCGACAAGGATCATTCGTGGAAGGCAGTCCGTGCGCTCGTCTCCGACATGATGGCCGGAGGATTGCTCGGCTATCCGTTTGTGTGCCCGGACATGGTTGGCGGCGGATCTTGGACGGCATTCCTGCCAGGATCCCCGTTCGACGCAGAGCTGTTCGTGCGCTCGGCGCAGGTACATGCGCTCTGCGGACAGATGCAGTTCTCGGCGTCCCCATGGCGAGTGCTGGATGACGAAAAGAAGCAGATCATCCGTGACACTGTGAAGACGAGGCAGAAGTTCGCCAAGTATTTCGTCGAGTTGGCGGAAGAGTGCGGACGCACCGGCGAACCTATGATCCGCAACCTTGAGTATATGTTCCCCGGACGCGACTACGCAAAGATACTTGACGAGTTCATGATGGGCGACAGACTCTTGGTGGCGCCTGTCGTGGAGAAGGGACAGCGTGAGCGCAAGGTTGTCATTCCGCCGGGTAAATGGAGCGCGGATGACGGGTCTGTCGTAGAGGGACCTGCCGAGATAGCGGTAAGGGCGCCACTTTCGCGGCTCCCGCATTTCGTCAGGAACGCGGATAGGTAAGGAGGCCGATATGAATATGGACAGGCGTGACTTCCTCAAGGGAACTGCGTGGATGGGGCTTGCGGCTACCGCAGCCGGCTGCCAGTTCAACAAGATCGGCTTGGGCGGCGGTGCCCCAATGGCCGGTTATGCGGCTCCAGCCATGAAGCGTGTGCGCATCGGGTTCGTTGGCGTTGGAGCTCGCGGAAACTATGCCCTGAAAAGGCTTGCTCTCTTCCCGGGAGTGGAGATCGCGGCATTCTGCGACATCAACCCGGAGATGATGAGGATATGCCGAGACTATCTTGCGAAGAAGGGATTGCCTCCCGCAAGGGAGTTCTTCGGGCCAGATGCGTACAGGGATCTTTGCCAGTGGGATGGAGTGGACGTCATCTATGCATGTGTACCGTGGAAGCTCCACGCGCCTGTCGCCCTTGAGGCAATGCGGGCGGACAAGCATGCGTTCGTGGAGGTTCCGGCGACGATGGATGTGGAGAGTTGCTGGGAGCTTGTCGAGACGAGCGAGGCGACTCGCCGCCACTGCATGATGCTTGAAAACTGCTGCTATGGCGAAACGGAACTGCTGGCGCTCAACATGTGTCGGCTTGGCGTACTTGGCGAGACCGTGTACGCCGAAGCCGGTTACCTGCACAGTGGAGCGACGCGTGGCTTCGAACTGAGCAAATTCCGCGCCGAATGGTATCAGGAGCATCGCGGCAACTACTATCCCACCCATGGCTTGGGACCTGTTGCGCAGTACATGAACATCAACCGTGGCGACCGCTTCGATTACCTCAACTCCATGGAGGGCAAGTCGATCGGCGACCTGATCCGCGAAGGGGATCCTCGCTGGAATGGCGAGAACCTTGAGACGTACAAGAAGTATCTTATAGGGCCGCACAATTCGTCGCTGATCCGCACCGTGAACGGCAAGATGATATTCCTCGACCTGTCGTGCGTTGTGCCGCATCCGTATAGTCGCATCAACACGATTCAGGGTACGCACGGAATCCTGATGGACTATCCGCTCAGGATAGACATCGAGAAGACTCCCGGTTCGGGACCTCGCGGACACAAGTCCTATGACGAGAAGTTTACGCAGGAGTGCCGGAAGAAATACATGCACCCGATGTGGAGGGACGTTGGCGAGATCGCAAAGAAAATCGGCGGGCACGGCGGCATGGACTTCATCATGGATCTTCGCTGGGTGTATTGTCTGCAGAACGGTCTGCCGCTCGACATGGACGTATACGACCTCGCATCGTGGAGCTGCCTGTGCGAGATAACCGAGAGGTCACAGGCGAAGCGCGGAGCGCCAGTGGATATCCCGGACTTCACCCGTGGCGCATGGAAGACAATGAAGCCGCTCGGCATCGTGAACGTGGATGTTTCCAAGATGAAGTTCAAGGACGTCAATGCCGGGCCGCAGCAGACGATTGGGCAATCGCTGGAAGGGTAGCGGTTGGGTTTTAGGTATTAGGTTAATAGGAGGCTTGTTGGTATGGATAGGAAGTCTTTGGTTGCGCTGTGTGGTGTTGCATTTGTGTTTGGTGCTGTCGGCGCCACGTGTGAACTTGAGGATGACGGGGAGATTGTGCGCATTCGCAGGGCCGGCGAAAAGGTCGCATTCGCGGAATTCCGAAAAGGCGAGCGCTCCGCCAATTGCGATATCGCCGTGCGCACGGAGAAGGATTCTCCTTTCGTTTTCATTGACGTTACGCCGCGTCCAGGAAAGGTGTCTACCGTATGGTTGCCGCGCATATCGCTCCGGGGCATTGACCCGAAGACGTGGAAAGCCATGGGAACCGGCGGGCTTGCCGATCTCGATCGCCGCACTGGCAGTTATGCGTTCTGTGCACTTGGCGAGGTGAAGACGAGACGTGGCTACGTCGCGGCATGGCTCACGGACGAATGGGCATCCGGTAGCGTCCACTTCGATTCAAAGGGTGTGACAGGCAAGGCCGAATACGGCCCGATGCAGGTTGCGTCCGGCGATGCCCCTCGTACAGATACGTTCGTGGTGGGTGCATTTGACGACTGCCGTTTCGGACTTGAGGCCTACGCCGATGCCGTTGCCGCCCACTATGGCATCAAACTCATGCCGCAGATATCCGGGTTCTGCACCTGGTATTCTGACGTCGGCGGCTATACCACCAACAAGGCGGTGTTCGCCAACGGCGCATGCAGCGAGGAATTGACGCGTGAATTCGTGGATGCCGCGCAAAGACTCGCCAAATGGGGATTCAGCTACTACCAGATAGACGACAGATGGCAGGATGGCACTTGCCGCCTCGGCCCCGCCATGGTGTTCAGCCGAGTCAATCCCCAAGGTCCGTACCCCAAGGGAATGAAGCATACGGTTGACTACATAAGCTCTAAGGGGTTCTTGTCCGGCCTGTGGTACATGCCGTTCTCCGGCGACACGAAAGAGCTGTGGTGGCAGGACAAGACGGACCTTTTTGTGAAGAGTGCCGTGACCTCGCCCGCCAATGATGGCGTAGGCCCATATCATCTCGCGCAAAGGCGAGGTGAGCCGTATTGCACCCCATTCGGCTCTGGTGCACTCGACATGTCGAACCCCAAGGCAATCGAGTACGTGCGAAACCTTGCCTCTCTGGTGACGCGTGATTGGGGCTTCCGCATGATAAAGTTTGATGGGATGTACTCTGGCATGGCGGCAGATCTCGGTTTCGGACGCGCCTATGGGGAAGAGGCTCTTGACAGGGTTGTGTTTTCCGATCCGGGGATGTCCAATGCCCAGGCTTATCGCAGGGGGGTAAGGGCGATGCGCGACGGATGTGCGGAGGGGACTCGTCTTCTCGCCTGCAACGTCGCCCAGAATGCACGTGGCATTGCGGCTTCATATGGGCTTGTCGATCTGCTGAGAATCGGAGGGGATAACGGCCCCATCGACTGCTTCCCGGCCCGCTATATGGCTGGTCCCATTGCGGGATCGCCTCGCTACTTCCTGAATGGGCGCGTGTGGTACAATGACCCGGATCCCGTGTATGTGCGCAATGCCGTCCCAGAGGGACGCGCAAGACTCATGG
The DNA here is from genome assembly GCA_963653155.1 of Limosilactobacillus gorillae. Taxonomy (GTDB): domain Bacteria; phylum Verrucomicrobiota; class Kiritimatiellia; order RFP12; family UBA1067; genus UBA1731. The sequence goes on along the minus strand of CAVJWR010000063.1, from coordinate 7,314 downwards.
CGAGCTGGACTTCCATTGGCGGACTCCTCTACAACTTCAGCGACTGGTTGCCGTCGCTTTCTGATGGGCGTGTGGATATGCTGAAACGCACGATGGCGCCCCATGGGCACGCCAGGCAGGTGCGTCCGATAGACTATTTCGAAAGGACGGTCCAGAATGTTTGGAAGCTTACTGATGGCGATCGTGCCGTGTTCGGCCTCTACAATTGGGATGCCAACGAAACGCTCAGGATCGACTATCCGGCGGCGTACTGCGACCTTGACCCATCCAAAACGTATGTAGGCTTTGACTTTTGGCGGGACGAGTTTGTCGGGCCGTTCAAGGGCCGCTTTTCGTTTGACGTTCCCAGGGATGATTGCCGCGTGATCGCGGTGCGGGAACTGATCGACCGCCCGTTTGTCATTTCCACGTCGCGCCATGTCGCGAGTCCAATCATCGATGTCACGGAAGAGAAATGGGATCCATCCACGAAGACGCTCTCCGGCGTATCGACGACAGTTCCCGGCGAACCATACGAGCTTCGCATCGTCGTGGATGGGGCCATAAGGAGGGTGAAGTACGAAAATGCCGAGTCGCCCCTCCGCTGGGAAGTCTCATTCCGATAAATGGTATAATATCGGGCGTGAAGACATCTTGGACATTGATATTGGTGGTGGCGGTGTTCGCCGCATTTGCGGATGCCCAGCCATTCGAACGCTACCAGACCATCATTGACCGCAAGCCATTTGGTCCGGAGCCTGTTAACTTCGATCCCGAAGCGGCTCCGGGATCGGCATCTGCTGGCGTAGCGGGAAACGGCGAGATGACACCTGAACAGCGTTCTGCCGAAGCTCAGCAGTTGGCGGCCAGCGTGAGGGTGTCGGCTCTGAACGTTACGCCGTCGGGCGTTGTGAAGGTGGGCTTCACGGACACTTCGGCAAAGCCGAACGAAAACTACTATCTCGAAGTCGGCGCGAGCCAGAATGGCTGGAGCGTTAAGGATGCCGACCCGGCGACGGAGTCCGTTACGCTCGTTAGGGATGGAGTTGAAGTCACGATGAAGCTTGGAGAAACGGTTGGCGGAAAGGGCGCTAATGCCCCATCGCAGAAGCGGCGGAGTGCCGCCGCAGGGCGACCGGCGGTTTTGCCGTTGCTGAACGGCCAGCCTGTGGCGACTTCCGTCGATGGCACGCCGGGCAAGGCCGTAGGAGGGCTCGCAAGGTTGAGGCAGATGCGCATGGCGATGAGGGCCAAAGAACAGGCGGATGAGGAGAAGCGTCGTGAGACTGCCGCCGTAGCGGAGGCGGAGCGCAAGGAGCGCGAGGCGCAGGAGGCAGCCGAGAAGCAGCGGGCGGAAGAGGAACGTGCACAGCAGCGTGAGACTCTGCTGCAGATCCAGGAGCAGCTGAGGAAGCAGAGGGAAGAGCGGGAGGCCGCAAAGAAATCTCAAGAGGAGGAACAGGGTGAAGCAGACAACGCTGAGTGATTTCAGGGATTCTCTGGTCAAGTCGGGTGGGTACGTCTCTGGTTCGGACGTGTTGGCTCCAGAGCCGAGGAAGAAGGGGCGATGGACGACGTTCGGATTCACCATGAGCGTATTCTTCGTGTTTCCCTATTGCGCAGTGAGGGAGTTCTTCAGGTCCCTAACAACCGAACTTTGGGCATTGTGCTGCTTCAAGGCGCATCAGAAGGCGGAGCGCTACGGGATAAAGGTGACCGCCGATGGTTGGGAAAACCGCAACGGGTATAAGGGCCCGGTTGTGTATCTGTGCAACCACATGTCGACGCTTGAGACCATAATGCTCCCGCCTGTGCTTCTTACGTACGGCCCGTTCAATGTGTTCGTGAAGGCCTCGCTTTCCCGTCTGCCGGCCCTGAAGCGTGCGGCAGCTCATATGGGGCTGATACCGCTCGGACGCAAATCTCCGAGAGAGGATCTGATGCAGGTGTTCAAGGAAGGCGTGGCCCGCATCAAGGAGGGACACTCGATCCTGATCTTTCCGCAGGGCGCAAGGGAGCGGGTGTTTTCACGGAAGCTGTATTCATCGATAGGCGCGAAGCTGGCGGAGAAGGCTGGTGTGCCGGTCATGCCGATCGCTGTCAAGACGGATTGCGAACCGACCCGTCCCGGCGGCAAGGGGTGGCTGAAGGATTTTGGTCCGGTTGATCCATCAAAGGACATTAGGCTCAGGTGTGGTCCGCCAATCACGGGCACCGCGAAGGAAATGCACCAGAAGGTGTTCGACTGGATAAAGGCGCAGCTTGACGAATGGGGGCTTCCCACAGAGGGGTGAGGATGGAGAACCGCTTTCTCATATGGCTGAACTGGCCGGAACGTCCGTTTAGGGTTGAGACGCCAGATTGGGATTTCTTCAAGTCTCTTGTGGCAGGCCAGAAAGTCGTAGCCGTTCGTGACGAACGCGATTTCCTTAGGGAGTTGCCGTCCACCACCCATGCGATATGCTGGGAGTTCCGCAAGGAGTGGTTCGGGAACGCCTCTCGCCTGAAGGTGCTTGCCACGCCTGGCGCGGGACGGGAGCTAATGCCTTCAGATGCGGATATGCCGCATGGCGTGGTGAAGTTCCACGGAGAATTCCACGGCGCGATAATGAGCGAAACCGTGATCGCGTACATGCTTGCCTGGTGTCGTGGACTTTACCCTGCGTATCGATGGCAGCAGAGCGGTGACGCCGCCGATTTGTGGCGCAGGGCAGATCTCGGTGACGTTTGCTTTTCGCTTGCCGGGACAAAGGCCGTGATCCTTGGGTATGGGCGCATAGGAAAAACCATAGGTGGGAAGCTTGAACAGCTCGGTGTGCAAGTCTGTGGAATACGCAGGGGCAATATTTCGGAGCTGCCAAAGGCACTGTCCGATGCGGATTGGCTGATTTGCGTTTTGCCATCGGATACCGGCACGGATGATATCGTGGATGCTGGGATCCTCGGCAAGATGAAGCGCAGTGCGGTTCTCATAAATGTTGGGCGAGGCAATGCGATAGACGAAAATGCACTTGCCGAAGCATTGGGCGAACGCAGAATCGCGGCGGCGTTTCTGGATGTCTTCAGGCATGAGCCGCTGTCGGAATCTTCGCCGCTTGCGGCAAATCTGCCTGGACTGTTCCGTTTCCCGCATGCTTCTGCGTTCTCTCCAGACTATATGACGAGGTTCTTTCGTGAACTTGCCGCAAGGGGGGCGCTCCAGTAGGTATGCCAACGCAATGCCAAACGGTCGTGGCGTGATGCAGGATGTCTTTTGCCAATGATTCACTTACGCTCAGAAAGGAATGACTGATGAATATGTTGCCGTGTGTTGTATGCTTCGCCGCATTTGCCGCAAATGCCATTACGGTCCAGATGCCGCCGTCGTGCACCACCCCAGACGGAATGTGTGTGGACGCCAAGGGTAGGCTTGTGATTGCCGCCCCCAACAACGACAGGGCGCAACCAGGTGCGATATTCCGCCTTGATTCGCCGGATTCCGTGCCGACGAAATGGTTCGATGTGCCGCCGTGCCCGGAAAGCGGGTATGCGTCTCCCATGGGCATATGCTTTGGGCCTTCTGGCGAATTGTACGTCTGCGACAACCAGAAGGATTCCAAGGGGCGCCTCCTGCGCATAACGTTCAAGGACGACAAGGTGGACACGTGTGAGGCTGTTGCGGTTGGCCTCGATAACGCGAATGGCGTGAAATACCTGAATGGCAAGCTCTACCTTACCCAGGCGTTCCTCTATGGGGTAAAGCGCGGCGATGGCGCGGCATCGAGTGGGCTTTACATGTTTGATGCGTCAGACCGCAATGTGCGCGTCGGCAACACGCCCGCAGATCCGCAGTGCGTGTTTTCCGACGTGACCCGGAATCCGCAGATTCGCGGAGGCCTCAACGGCGTGGCGGTGACTTCCAAGGGCATAATCTACACGGGCAACTATGGCGATGGCCGCGTGTGGAGGTTGACTCCCGGCAATGATGGCCGCATTGCGAAGTGCGAAGAGATCGTCCATGCGGGCGGCGGTTCTGTCACGCCTGACGGCATGTGCGTGGATGCCGCCGACAATGTCTACATTGCCGATATGCGTGGCGATGCCGCAGAGATGGTGACGGCATCAGGCAAACTGAAATTCATTCGCAAAGGTGGTTTTGTGCGTCCGAGCGAACCTTGCGTGTGGAAGGGTTTCCTGTGCGTGTCGAACTATGGCGGCACCACGCTGGAATTGATTCCGCTGCTATAATAGGAGCCATTTATGGAAATGAAAGTATTCAATTCGCTGACAAGGCGCGACGAGCCGCTTGCGCCGATTGCCGACAACACGATCAGGATGTACACATGCGGACCTACGGTGTACAATTTCGCGCATATCGGAAACTTCCGCGCATACACGTTTGAGGATATCCTCCGCAGGACCATCCAGTTCAACGGAATGAAAGTGAAGCAGGTGATGAACCTCACGGATGTGGATGACAAGACCATACGTGGGGCGAATGCCGCGAACGTGCCCCTTACGGACTACACGAAGACGTACAAGGAGGCGTTCTTCGCGGATCTCAAGAAGCTCAATGTCCAGCCTGCCGAGGTCTATCCTGCGGCGACGGACCATATCCCAGAAATGATTTCGCTCGTGGAGAAGCTCGTCGACAAGGGAGTCGCGTACAAGAGCGATGACGGTAGCGTGTACTTCGCCGTCACGAAGTTTCCGGGGTATGGGAAACTTGCGCACATAGATTTTGACAGCCAGCGCACAGGCGCACGTTGCGCCGCCGACGAGTACGACAAGGAGAATGTCGGCGACTTCGCGCTTTGGAAAGCGTGGGAAACGTCTGACGGCCCTGTCGGCTGGGATTCGCCGTGGGGGCGTGGGCGCCCGGGATGGCACATCGAGTGCTCTGCCATGTCGATGAAGTACCTTGGCGAGACATTTGACCTTCATACCGGAGGCATAGACAATCTCTTTCCGCACCATGAGAACGAGATCGCCCAGGCGGAGGCCGCCACCGGCAAGGAATTCGTGAAGACATGGATGCATTGTGCGCACCTTAAGGTCAACGGAGAGAAGATGAGCAAGTCCGCAGGGAACTTCTTCACGCTCCGGGATCTGATCGAGAAGGGATGGAGTGGACGCGAGATCAGGTATGTGCTCGTGAACGCCCACTATCGCCAAGGGCTCAATTTCGCGTTCAGTGCTCTTGAGGATGCCCGCAAGTCCCTTGCCCGCATAGACACTTGCGTTGACGCCCTTGAGCGCTTGGCGGGCGGAGTCGGAGCTGAAAGCCCCATGCCCGAGTTCGCGCAGAATGCGCTCGCGGAGTTCACGGCGGCGATAAACGATGACCTCAACACGCCAAAGGCGTTCGCCGCGCTATTTGAGCTTGTTCGCCACGCGAACGCTTGGATGCAGGGCGGAACTGTGTCGCCAGCCAATGCTGCGGCCGTTCTTGACGTGTTCAGGCGCATGGATTCCGTGCTCGGCGTCATCTTCTTCGGAAAATCGGAAAAGGCTGAAGTGCCGCCAGAGATCATGTCGCTGCTCAATCTGCGTGCCGAGGCTCGCAAAGCGAAGAATTGGGCCGAGAGCGATCGCATCCGCGACGAAATCGCCGCCGCAGGGTGGGTCGTCAAGGATTCCCGCGATGGGCAGAGCGTAACGAGAAAGTGAACACTGCAGGATTGAGGGACTGTACGCTATGATCTGGAGAATGGCGTTTCAGGCAATGGCCGTATGTGCATGGGGGCTGTCGCTTCTGGTCGCGGTGATGCCGTTGAGGCTTCGGTTGCGTACGTCCCTTCTGTTTGCGTGTCTGTTGGCATTGGCTTTCGGGAAGTTTGCGTTCTTTGCCATTGCCGGAGGCGACAGTTTCGTGCCAGAGCTTCCGTTGTCCGTCATATGGTCCTATGGCGTGGTGTACTCGTGGGCGATGATGTTTACGGGACTTGCCTTCGTGCTTGCCTTGGCTGATGCGGCGTTTCGCCTTTGCGGAAGACCTGTGGCGTTGCGCACAATACGCATCCGTACGATGCTGATAGCGCTTGTTTCGGCGGCATTGTCCCTGTGGGGCATGTACGAGGGCGTACGCGTGCCCGATGTCCGCCGAGTGGAACTCGCATGGAACGAATTGCCGCCCGCATTCGATGGATACCGCATTGTGCACATGAGCGATCTGCATTGCTCTACGGCGGCAAGGAGAGGGCATTTTGAGCAGATTGTGGATCGCGTCAATTCCCTTGATGCAGACCTTATTGCCATCACTGGTGACTTTGTGGATGGGCATGTGGCGGATCGTGAGCGGGATCTTGAGCCACTTGCCAGACTTCACGCCAAGGATGGCGTAGTTGGTTGCACGGGGAACCACGAGGCGTATTGGGAATGGGATCGATGGGGCGTTGTCCTCAAGCGTTGGGGGATCGATTTCCCGGAGGAGTCTGGGGCGATGGTCGTCCGCCGTGGCAACGATGCCATTGCGATAGGCGCGGTGATGGATCCTGCGTTCGTCGGCAAGAAAGCCAAGGCCAGTGGCGCATTTGACGGCATCCCCGCCGCCGCGTTTCGGATATTGCTGTTCCATCGTCCATGGACCGATTCTGTAGGTTCTGCGGCCATGGGTGCGAGACTGCAACTTTCGGGGCACACCCATGGCGGCATAATGCCGCTGTTCAGGCCCGTTGTCGCCCTGTCGAACGAAGGCCGTACGCACGGCTTGTATGGGTTTGGCGCCGGACGTTACCTGTATCTGTCGCCCGGCACTGGCCAGTGGGCCGGATTCCCATTGAGGCTCTTCAATCCGACGGAAATCACGGAGATTGTGCTGCGGCGAACGGATGTCCGCTCTAACTGAATGTTATCGCCAGCGAGAAAAAGTTTGTATTTTCGCCTGTTCCTGCCTTTGTGCTATATTTCACGCCGTTTTCTCCACCAGAGAAAATCAACTGAAATCTAAAAGCCAATAAAGGAGAGCAGACATGAAGGATCAGATCAAGACACCGTTTCGTCACGACTACGTGGGCAGCTTCCTGCGTCCAGCCGAACTCAAGAAGGCCCGTGCCGATTTTGCCGCCGGACTCATCAAGGCCGACGACCTGAAGGCGGTCGAAGACCATCACATACGAGAACTTGTCAGTCGACAAAAGGCGGCTGGCTATCAGGTCCTGACGGACGGCGAGTTCCGCCGCGCGACATGGCACCTCGACTTCTTCTGGGGGCTAAACGGCATCGCGCACTGCAAGACTGAGCACGGCGTGACCTTCCACGGCGAACAGGCGCTCATCGACGACACCTGGCTTACGGGCCCAATCTCCGCCGGACACCATCCGTTCGTCGACCACTTCGCGTTCGTGAAGTCGTTCG
>CAVJWR010000062.1:16711-17894 GCA_963653155.1 Limosilactobacillus gorillae | reverse complement strand
TCCCAATGCCGGCAAATCAATTTCCTGACGTTCGCACCCCTTGCAGACAAGCGTCCCCGACACGTCCGAGCGCGTCGTGTTGACGACAAGCGCGGAAACCGTGCCGTCATCCCGGCACCAGGTGCGGACAACCGTTCCTTCCGGCACGGTGGACGCAATCGGTCCCGGGTCACACAGGAACAAGTCGATCTGCGACCTGAGCTCCTGATAGATTTCACGCGTCCACACAAACCCCGTCGTGCCGTCCTTGTCTTTGCGTGTCGTCCCCGCCAAATCGAACGCGACAAGCCCGTTCGCGCCGGCGGCAATCGCCTGATAGCACATGTTCGCCAACTCGTCCCGACGCGGAAAGCGATGCTCCGGGTTGACTTCCGTCTTCCGCTCCCACCACCAGTTGAACGCCTGGGGAACCTGCCACATGGGACGCGAATGCCATGTCGCCTCGGCCGCCTGAATCGGCCACTTCGAGGCAATGTCTATCTTCGCGCCGCCATGGTTGCCGACGGGATAAGGATCCATGCCGACGACATCGAATGTCGCCGCGAACTGCCGAATGTCGTAGGGCTTGTCCGTCACGGCGTAGACCGGACGGTCTGGATCGATCTGGTGGAGCATTTCCTTCAGTTCGGTCAGGAACGGGATCTGCGAAAGCGGCGCCTCGTCCATCACGTACCAGGCGACAATGCCCGGTTCGTCCTTCAGTTCATTCACAATCTCCCTGATCTTGGATAGCGACGCCTCTCGCGTCCGATAGTCGCGTTTGCAGCATCGAGCCCCCCAGAGCCATTCCCGCAGCGAGTAGATCGTCTTGACGCCGACCGCATCAAACTGGCGAATCGTCTCCACAGACACTTCCCGATAGGGCAACAGGCAGTTGATGATGCCGTTCGTCAGCTGCGCGTAATACGGTGCCCATCGCTTGGGATCCCAGTCGCCCGGCGAATAGAAGCCAAGGGGGAAGAATTTCTTTCCGCCCACCCAAGTGCGCCCGTGCCCATCAAAACGCACATGCGACTGCGGTATGCTCGACAGGCGGGTAAACGGGCAGGCCGCCTCAGCCACCGTCTTGCCGTCGGCGGTACGGACAATCAGCCGCACGTCCTGACGGCCTTTTGCCAGATCCGTCACGTTCAGCGTCACCGAAGCCTCGTTCGGCTTCAAGACAGCAGGCGGAACTTCACAC
>CAVJWR010000062.1:14841-16701 GCA_963653155.1 Limosilactobacillus gorillae | reverse complement strand
AGCTTCACACTCTCTGCCGGACGCATCCGTGTAACGAAAGACAGGCCGCAGCGTCTCAAGCGGATATTTGACGAGGTTGATCTGAAGAAGCGCGTGGAAATCGACCGTCCCGTCAAAGCCCTCATCACGGTAGCGGGACGACGTGACATAGGCAATCGGCTCGCATCCAAGCCGCTCAAAGGTTAGGTCATCAAACAGCACCGTCCCCGATGCGCCGTCCCGAAACGTCAACGACACCGACAGCGTTGTGGCGCCAGACGGCAAGGGAGGCGTCGTTCCCTCGAAATACCGCCATCCATCCGTACACGAAATGTTGTCGACGACCTCACTGGCCCAGAACGAGCCGAGATACTTTCCGTTCCTGTCTGAATAGCCGCAGCAGAGAACGGGCTTGGTCGCCACGCCATGTTGCGTAAAATCGACCGTCTTCGCCCAAACGCCCACGCGATAGATGCCGCCCGCCTCAACGGCAAATGACCGCTTCAACTGCTCGGCAAACTTTCCGTCATTCCCTTTCCAGACGGCGGCCTCGGACCCGTTTCGCCCCGAAGTCGCCTCGACGCGCCACCGTGGGTCGCGATGCGCCCATCCCTCTAAACCGCACGAAAAGTCAAGATTCTGTTTTTTTTTTACAGGAACAACCCATCGACAATCCGCTCAGGATAGCCATCAACGCCAAAACGGCAGAAACTCTTGTCAACTGCATTTTTGTTTTCCCTTCCATCTGCATCTTTACTCGGCAACCGTAATCTTTCCGATTGGATAGACGCGATCGATGCCGTCCGCAAGCGGCAGCGCGACAAGCGGCTTGCCGTCGGCGCGGCCGACCGAGACGGCGAGCGTGTACGTGCCTGGCTTCAGCAGCTGCACGGACGTACCCGGATCGTTCACATGTTCGCGGCGGCAGTAGTTGAGGATCTGGTCGTTGCCGTTGTCTGGAATCTCGGCAAAGTAGCCGAACGTACAGGGCGAATCGACCGTGACGGGTTTCTCAACGCCGTCCCACTTCGGTTCGAGCGAACGGAAGCCGAACGCCGGATCCGTCACGCTCCAGCAGACCACACCCTTGTCGTTCAGGAGATTCCACGTGAGCGACGAGTCTGCATACTCTGGCGCAACACCGACATTGACCCACGTTGACTTCACGGAGACCTTTTCGGAAACCTTCACGACATCGGGATACTCGACCTTGCGCAGCTCGAAACGGTAACCGAGGCGGTTCGCGAAGTCCTTCCAGACATGCCTGTTCGTCTTCCAGTAGAGATCGGGAAATCCATGGATCGAGATGTACGAGGCATGATAGTCTTCGATGCACGTCTTCAGATATTCGGGCTTCCAGCTCTTCGTCTCGAATCGCTTCGTGATGTGCCCCGTCTCGATGATCACCGGGCGTTCGCGGGCAAAAAGCCGCCCGAAATGGTCGCTCGCCCATGGAATCTTCGGATTGCACATGATCGAGTCGTCGCGGAAACCGTAGCCAAGCGCACGTGCGTAGGCGAGAATCGGGTGGTCATAAAGCCGTAGCGAACCATCCTCAAAGAAGCGATTGGATGGCACGCCCGTTCCCGGAACGCCCGCCACCCAGCCTCCGCCGCCGATGTCATCCGAGACGACGAGCTGCGTGCGCGGCAACGCACGGCGGAGCAGATCGAGGTGGAGGCGGCAAAGGCGGTCGAACTCGACCGGATCGTCCATGCGCAATTTGCCAAGTACGGGGCTGTGTCCTTCGCCGTAGAGTCCGAACGAGCCGAGGTCGACGTAAGCGACGTCGGGATTGCCGTCATACCGCTTCGCGAAGGCGTTCAGGAACTTCTCGTATTCCGCAAGCAAAATCGGATCGTCCCACTTTGGCTCGAAGAT
>CAVJWR010000062.1:11742-14831 GCA_963653155.1 Limosilactobacillus gorillae | reverse complement strand
TACTCGCCCTTCACACCCTTGTCCAAGACCCACTTCGGCGTCGAAACGATCGTGTGATCCTGACAGGAAATGCGGAAGGCCACCTTCTTCCCCGCCTTCATCCACGGACGCACCTTCGACTCGATGATGTCCCAACGGAAGACACCCTCTTCCGGCTCCAGGTAGCACCATGGCAGACGCATGTAGATGACAGATGTGCCCGGCATCCAATCGAGTACATCGCCCGGTTCCTGCTGGGCACCATATGCCCAGATGCGGCTTGAATAGTAAAAGTGGACGATGCCCATACCGGGATTCGTCAGAACCTCGTCGGTGTTCGTCGGTTCGACCGTCGCCGCCGTCGCGGCGAATCCTGCCGCCAAAGCAGTCGGCAGAAGAAGCGTATGTATGCAACTCTTCATTTCTTGTATTCCTGTTTCATTGCCTGATAGTTCAATCTCATTCGTCTCTATCTTCAACCACAATCGGTCCAATCGGGTAAATGCGCTCGTTGCCATTCTCAAGCGGCAATGCTATTTCCGCAGTGCCATTGCGGCGTCCGACCGAAACGGCAAGCGTGTAGGTGCCCGGCTGAAGAAGCGAGACACGTTTTCCAGGGTCGTTGCGCTTGTTGCGGCGACACCAGTTGAGGATCATGTCATTGCCGTTGTCCGGCACCTCTGCCGTGCAGCCGAACGTACACGAGGATGCCAATGTGACTGGATGCTCAATGCCGTCCCATTTCGGCTTCAGCTCGCGGAAGTCAAACGTCTCGTCCGTAGACCGCCAACAGACAACACCCTTCTCGTTGACGAGATTCCACGTTACGGCCCCTCCCGCATAGCATGGCGCGACGCCCACATTGACCCATGTCGAGTCGATTGTCACGCGCTCGTCCGGCCTGACCGTGCGCGGATACTTGACCTGCCGCAGTTCGAAGCGGTAGCCAAGACGGTTCGCCGTCTCGCGCCAGACGTAACTGTTGAGTTCCCAGACGAGGTCGGGGAAGCCGTGCACGCCCAAATAGCTCGCATGATATGCCTCGACACATTCCTTGAGCTTTCGGGGGAACCATGCATTCTTCTCCAATCGACGCGAGATCTGCCCTGTCTCAAGAATGACGGGTGTCGTCTCCGCGAACTTGCGTCCGAATCCATCGCTCAGCCACGGCTGCTCCTTGTTGCACATGATCGAATCGTCCCGAAGCCCAATGCCAAGCGAACGGCAGTAGGCGAATATGGGGTGATCCGTTAACAGTTTGCCGTCCGCGTCCTTGAGCCAACCGCCGCCCCCCATGTCGTCCGAAATGACGAGATACGTATTCGGCATAGCCTTGCGAATCAGGTCGATGTGCAACTTGGCAATCCGCAGAAATTCATCAGGCCGTTCGTCTCGCAATCTGGAAAGCGTCTCGCTATGGCCTTCTCCAAAAAGGCCGAATGAGCCGACATCGACGAACGCGACGTCATCATTGCCGTCATACCGCGCCGCGAATGACCTGTAGAAATGCTCAAGCTTTGCAAGGAGAACGGGATCGTCCCATTCCGGCTCCCAGCAGGGGGCGGACTTCGCGGAATACAGGTAGTCATGTCCCTTCGCCCCTGCGTCTCGCACCCACTGTGGCGTCGAATCCACCGAAATGTTCATGATTGAAATGCGGATCCCGATCTTCTTGCCCGCTCGAATCCACGGCTGCATGCGCCCATCCAAGATGTCCCAACGGAATATCCCGTCCTGAGGCTCGACAAGCGACCACGGCAGACGCAGATAGGCAACAGTCATGCCCGGCATCCAGTCAAGCACGTCATCCGGCTTCTGCTGTGCTCCGTATGCCCACAGTCGCCCTGAATAGAAGAAATGGAACATCCCCATTCCCGGATTGCAGAGTATCTCATCAGTTGTCTTCGGCGTCACATGCGCAACGCCATCGTCGGCCGGCATCTGCCAGACGGAACGCACAATCGCCTTGAGCGTGTTGCGCCCAAGTTCGCGAGCGGCTTCACGCGAATAGATGCCGCCGCACAGGCCATACCCATACTCCATGCAAAACGAGAGAAAGCAGTTAGGCAGACGCGAAAGGCAACGGTTTGACTGCAATGTCGTACCATCCCCCTCGAACAGGGCCGCATTGTTCCAGAAGTGCCCGAACGGAATGTTCCATTGTGGATCATAGACGAGGCCTGCCCCCTTGGTCGATTTCTCCAGTTCGCGTGAGTAGGCACGCCAGCGGGCGTCATAGACTGCCCCTTCGGGACAGATCGCGTAGAAATGATCATGTTCCTTGCCGCGTAGAGACGGCGCATGGAGATCGACGTGATACAGCCTGCCCGGCGCCGTCGCAGCCAACCGCTTAAGCGCCCTGACGGACGGATACAGCTCTTGCGCATAATCGCGGTTGTGGTCATGCGGCAGGCGCCGCTTGCCCTGATCGCCGGCAACGACGCCGTCCTTGTCCATGAACGGGATGGCAATGACCTGCCCGTTTGCGCGGATCCAGCGCCCTTCTGGCGTGTCGGCAAGGCTCTCCTCCAGCAACCCCTCCAGCACGGCGCTCGCCGAGACCTCGCTTGCGTGGTGACGCGCCGTAAACAGGAACGTCCAGTTTGGCCTGACGTTTTCCGTTGCAACGTCAAATCGCTCGATCGTGCGCCCCGAACGGTCTTTGCAAAGTTCGCCAGTCCTGACAAGTGGATTCTGCGCGTGACGCGCGGTAAAGGTCTGCCAATCCCGCTCGCCATATGGAATCGAGACACAGAATCGCACGGGAAGTCCCGCCGACGAGAAATCATACTCAAACTCATCGATACCGGGAGGCGGCACCGGCTTGTCAAACAGGAATCGCCACGTCTCGCCTCTGTCCGTGCTGACGGCAGGCCCCATTCTCGTCAATGTGGGTGCGTCAACAATGCGCACCGTCCATTTCCCCTCCAGTCCAGCCACTTCAAAGTAAAAGTAGTAATGGCGTCCATTGCCGCTTCCCTTCGGCTCCTTGCGAACTGTCAGAATCCGAGAATCCTCATCGACGTTTTCCAGGCGCCCATTGCCGCCCGGGAAGTCGCTCCGCACAGTCGGAGACGACCAAAGGCAAGACGTCAGGCAAGATACACCAA
>CAVJWR010000062.1:9091-11732 GCA_963653155.1 Limosilactobacillus gorillae | reverse complement strand
TTTCCCCTATGATGATGTGCGGATCTTCAGTCACGAGACGAGATCCGATCTCCCAAAGCTGACGACAGTCCATGAGCTTCAACTCGCCAACGCCCAGCCGTGCTCGGCGGATCTCAAGCCCGTGCGCGATGGCCTCGCGGAAGAATCGCGCGTGCTCATCCTTCGTGTAGAATTCGCGCGGGCCGGGCAGCCCCTTCGGCACGAACTTCCATGTGATCGTCCCGTCCGGGAGGCGCACATCGTAGTAGGACGGCCCAAGTCCCGGCAGGTCAAAATGCGTCTCCAGGCAATGCATGAACGACGTATGGCCAATCGGGCTTCCGAAATGCAGGATCTTTCCGCCCATGTCCTTCACGAGCATCGGGCACGAATTGTCCGAGAACGGCGGCTCATCCTCGGCCTGGTGCGACAGAATCTCAGCCGCGCACTTTCCCCAGCCCGCCCAAGAGTGCGAGATGTGGACGCCGCGCGGCGCGTCCGGATAGAGCCGCAGGAATTCTAGCGGCACGGCACCGACCCAGCGAATCGCCTCGCTCGCCCGGTCGCGCGGATCGCTCGGACGGTGATCCCACCGCTTGTTGATGCCATTCAGCCAGCACTCCGAACGCTGGAACGTCGGAAGGAAGAAGTTGCCGTCCGGCCCGACCGCCTCGACAAGCGCATCGAGAATCGTTGCCGCGCCGCCAATGACGTGCCCGCACGCCGAGAGCGACGCATGGACGAGCAGCGTGTCGCCCGTGCGGACGCCGACCTGCGCCAGGGCCTTGCGAATCGCCGCCTTGCCGATCTCCGGGTCGTGGCTGTGGTCTCGCTTCGCCTTCGCCGGCGGCATTACGATTCCGACGATCTCCATGCCCTCGACCGTCACCCTGAGAAAGCCAGTGCCCGCAAGCGTCCGCAGCCGCACGCCCTGTCGCGGCGTAACGGCAACCGCAAGAAGAGACGCGTACCTTTCGCGGTCATACGCCAGCATCGGCTTCACGTCCGGTCGTTCGAAACGCGCGGACGTGAAGTCGCTAATGAAGCCCGCCGCGTCGCGTGCCACAAGTGCGTCGAGGCGTTCCGCCGTCGGCGCCGTCTCCGGCTCCAGTAGCACAAGGACGCCGCGTGCGTCTTCGCCCGCGAGGAACTGCGCCTCGTTCATTACCTTCAATGTCCTCACGCCATTCATCAGATGCCAACTTCTCTCTTTGATTTGATGCCCATTTCAAACATTCTGCCTACTGTATTCCCTTCGCCGCACAGTATAAACCAAAGGCATCCGAAGAATCAAGCATAGTGCCTATCTTATCAACTACGGTTTTCTCACACATCCACTAACTGAATTTATGGTATACTCCGTTGCATCATGAAAGGCAAGTCGATTCACTCAAGGCGCATTCCACGAGTCATAGCCGTAGTCTCCATGCAGAGCAACTACGGCCCTTCCGTCCTGCGCGGCATTTTCACCCACATTGCCGCGCACGGCGAATGGGGGATTGAGATCTTGCGCACGGCAAACGCATTTACGGGCGATACGGTTCGACAGGCCATCGCGCACAAGATCGACGGCTTTGTCATCGCACTGAACGAGGAATGCCCCGATGCCTTTAAGGCTCTTGCCGCAAGCGACATTCCGTTCGTGACCATCGAGACGTATTCTCCGGTGCTTGCCGCGAGAAAGTGCGCGGCAAGACATTTCCGAATCAACAATGCCGCAATCGGGCGCGATGCCGCAAGAAACTTTCTCCGACAGGGACGCTACTCGTCCTTTGGGTTCATCCACCCACGCATCGCCCGCCCCTGGTCTCAACAACGTGCAGAAGGCTTTGGACACGAATTGGCGTTGCGTGGACGCACCCTCGACATCTTCTCCGACATCCCGGCCAACGATACCGTCGCACGACGCGGTGAACTTGCCAAGTGGATCAGACGGCTCGACAAGCCAGCCGCCCTTCTCGCTGCGGATGACGCCGTGGCTCTTGAGGTCATTCAGGCCTGTCAAAGCGCCAAACTGAAGATTCCCGATGAAGTGGCTGTGCTTGGGGTTGACGACGAACCCATAATCTGCGAAAGCGTACTGCCGACGCTCTCCAGCGTCCGTCCGGCATTCGCGTCAGCCGGACGGCAGGCCGCAGAAGCGCTCGAACGACTGATGCACGGACTGGATACCCAAACATCGGAAACGTCCATAGTTCGCGGACGGAATGAAATAGTAGTGCGGGCATCCACCCGTCCAGAGTCCATCTCCGGAATGCTTGTCCAACGGGCAATCGCATTCATCCAAGCCAACGTCAAGAACGGCATTGGCGTAAAGGATGTTCAGGCACATCTCGGAGTCTCACGTGCGCTCATGGATCTCCGGTTCAGGGAAGTGCGCGGCGAATCCGTCCTCTCCGTGATAACGGAGGCCCGCCTCAAGGAACTCAAGAATGCGCTGAAGTCGTCAGATGAGCCGATCGGCGAAATAACCGAACGCCTTGGCTGGACAAGCCCGAATTACCCGAAGAACCTGTTCAAAAAACGCTTCGGCTGCTCAATGCTCACCTGGCGCAAGCGAAGTAGAGAGACATCGTAATCATTTACGATTTTTCGATTTGCGATTGCATTTAGTCATTTGGTGATTTACCGTAGCGACGACGCCCTCGCCGTCGTGTAAAGA
>CAVJWR010000062.1:0-9081 GCA_963653155.1 Limosilactobacillus gorillae | reverse complement strand
GTGTAAAGAATGGCCATGTAGAAGTGTAGAAATGTAGGTATCAGAATGTGGACGCATTTCCGTGAAATGCGTACGTCTACGGGAGGGTCACACTTGTTGCGACCGTTGCCCGTGCATGATGTCGCGGACGCAAGAATTGCGTCCCTCCCGCCATCGTAACGCCGTCGCTACGTGAATGCCTAAATCACCAAATGACTAAATGCAATCGCAAATCGAAAAATCGTAAATCGCAAATCAAAAGACCTGCCCTGCCGCGCCAAGCAATGCGCACAGGAAGATCAGCGCCATGATCGACATCTTGCGCCTAACAAGCATGATGGCGGCAAAAAGCGCAAGCGCAAGCGCCCAAGGGCGAAACACAAAAGTCCCGTCCGCCAACGTCTCCCATACGCTCAATGCGCAGAACCTGTAAAGCGCAATCGCCATCAGGGCCACCGAAACAGGCTTCAGCAACCTCACGAGCAGCCGCACCACAACGTTTCGCCGCCATTTGTCCAGCCCCGTCAACACTGCCGTCATAAGCAGATACGAAGGAGTGAGAAGCGCCGCCGAGGCAATGAGCGAACCCATTATGCCGTTCATCCTATACCCGAAAAACGTCGCCGCATTCAGGCTCACAGGCCCTGGCGTCATCTGCGTGAGCGCCATCAGGTTGGAGAAGTCATCCGGAGCAAGATTCAGCAATGGCGCATGCGGTCCCACGAACGTGTTGAAGTAGAACGGCACGAGCGGGAATCCGCCGCCTATGGCAATGCATCCGAACCTTATGAACGACCAGAATGAATCGAACGCAAACGCCATCGCAACGGCGATGTACGCGACAAACGCCAATACGGCAAACATGAGCGCACGTCTTGACAGAGGCTCGACAGCCACGCCGACGCCCTTGGACCAGTCGATGCCACCCTTGGTCAGCGTTCTCCATATCGTACCGGCTATCACGCCAGAAAGCGCACTCCGCAACCCAAGGAACGCTCCAGATATCCATGCATTGTCCTTCGGAATGAATTCGAACCCCACGGACACGGTGAGGAATATGGCTATCGATGGAAGTGCAACGCCAAACAGGGCAATGACGGCGCCGAGCCGTCCACATACCTTGAGCCCAACATATATGGCGGAATTCCCTGCTATGAGGCCTGGCACGGACGAAATTATCGGCAGATGCTCAAGAAGTTCTCCGTCATTCAGCCATTTGAGCTTGCGTCCGAACACCTCGTCCGCGACTACGATTATCGCGTAGCCGCCTCCGACCACGAACAGGGCTATCTTGAACCATTCCCAGAACAGCCTGAGATAGCTTGGCTCGGCAACTTCACTTTTATCGTTCAAGGCTACCTTGTCACTTCTGCAGAGCCTTTATGAGCGCCGGCACGATCTCAAGGGCGTCTCCGACTATCCCAAGATCGGCAACGCCAAATATCGGCGCGTTCGGATCCGTATTTACGGCAATGATCGTATCTGCACCGCGTATCCCCTCAAGATGCTGAATCGCCCCGGATATGCCAAAACAAAGGTATACGCGAGGCGCAACGGTTTTGCCCGTCTGCCCGACCTGACGCGACTGCCGGATCCACCCCGCATCCACGGCGGCGCGGGATGCGGCGACCTCGCCGCCAAGCAGCTCGGCAAGACGCTGCAGCATCGCGAAGTTCTCGGACTTCTTCATGCCGCGCCCACCTGACACGAGGATCTCCGCCGCCGCAATGTCAGCGCCATCCTCGAACGATTCACGCGCCACAATGTGCGTCATCGGAGCGATCAGCTTCAGCGCCTCAGCCACGACCTTGGCGGAATTGCCCTCCACGGTCTTTTTCTTGAATACCTTTGGACGCACGGTCGCCATCTGTGGACGGTGGTTGGGCGTCATGATCGTCGCCATGATGTTGCCGCCGAACGCCGGACGAGTCTGGTGCAGCAGCATCTGCATCGCACCCGTATCGCGGTTTTCGGTCTGCTCCACCTTCAGCGCAGTGCAGTCCGCAGTAAGCCCAGTCCTGACCTTCACCGCGACACGCGCAAAGAAAGCCCGCCCCACGGCAGTAGCTCCCGCAAGTATCACCTCTGGTCTGTGCTTCTCGACAAGTTGCGAAACGGCATCCACGTACACGTTGGCCTCATAGTCGGCAAGTTCCGGCGCGTCCACTTCGTATATCACATCCGCACCGTAGTCCGAAAGTTGCCTCTCATCGTCTACAGAAAGTCCGCATCCGAGAAGGACAGCACACACCCTGCATCCGTCGCCACGTTGGGCCTTCAGTTCCCTCGCCTTGGTCAACAGCTCAAACGCGACATCTGCAATGCGTCCGTCAATGCGTTCCGCAAACACCCAGATGTCGCGGTACCGTTCCAGATTTGCCGTGCCGACGACTTCGTTCCGCACCTCGGATATGGCCTTGAACGGACAGGACGCGACACATGCGTAGCATGCCTTGCACGCTGACGGATCCACTTCGGCGAGCTTTCCAAGCTTGTTCGCGCCCGGAGCGTCAGCCAACGACAGTGCGCCAAAGCCGCACCCTTTCACGCATTTGCCGCAACCGACGCACTTCTTTGAATCAATGGCTATGGGGGCATCAGACATGCTTCACGACACCTTTCTTCTCAAGACACTCCACTATCGCCTTCGCGGCCGCATCGCCGGAGGCGACGATCTTCTTTCCGCATCCCTTGACCGGCGGGGGAAAGATGGTGACGACTTTCGTGGGCGAACCCTTCAATCCGATCTTCATTGGATCGGCTTCCACATCCTTCTCGTTGAGGACTGTGATTTTGGCCGATGCCGCCCGGATTGCGCCGGCAAGCGGAGCAAAGCGCGGGGCATCGGCATCCTTCAGTACGGTCATCACCGCCGGAAGATGCCCCTCGATTGTCGATGTTCCCTCGTCCATCACCGTCACGACACGATACGCGGCATTCGGTCCATCTGACAGAACCTCAAGTTCCTTCACGTACGTCACGAGCGGCACACCCAGGAATTCGCTTACCCCCGGCCCGACCTGTGCCGTATCGCCATCTATGGCCTGCTTGCCGAAGAGGACAATGTCGGGCACACCGCCGCACGCTTTTCTTATCGCCTGAGAGAGCGTATAGCTCGTGGCCAGCGTATCCGCGCCGCCAAAGGCACGGCTCGACACGAGGAAGGCATCGTCTGCGCCACGCGCCAACGCCTCTCGCAGTACCGCCGTAGCCTGTGGAGGCCCCATTGAGATCACCGTGAGTCTGGCACCATGCCGGTCTTTCAGCAAAAGGCCCTGTTCGAGCGCATACTCGTCGAACGGATTGACGATGGACTCCACCCCTTCGCGCATCAGGGTGTTCGTCTTGGGATTTATGCGGACGTTTGTCGTGTCCGGCACCTGCTTTACGCAAACGACTACATGCATGGCACTTGCCCCTCTAATGCGATATCACTTGCCCACGCCAAAACGGTACTCCGTATGGGACTTGAACGTCTCGCCGGGACGGAGGACAGTTGTCGGGAAGTCCGGACGGTTTGGAGAATCGGGATAGTGCTGGGTCTCCAACGCCACTCCGGCGAACTGGCAGAGACTCTTGCCCGGAGCCTTGGCCGGAACGGAGTCGGACATATTCTGTGCGCCATACATCTGCATGCACGGCTCGGTAGTCCATATCTCCAACGTACGGCCTGAAACGGGATCTCGCATCGTGGCTGCCGGCTTTAGTTTGCCATTCTCTCCACGAAGGACGAAGTTGTGGTCGTACCAGTTGTCCATAGGGGCTAGCGATTCGTCCGCCTTCATGAGGTCGGCCTTCGCGCCGATCGGACGCAACTCCGTAAAGTCGAATCCCGTACCCTTCACGGGGGCGTTTTTCGTGGGAATGAGACCTGCGGTCGTCTGGGTGTATTCGTCCGCGAAAATCTTCAGCTCCTGATTCAGCACATTGCCGCTCGATTCACCGGCAAGGTTCCAGTACGAGTGGTGCGTAAGGTTCAGCACTGTTGGCTTATCCGTAGTGGCCTCGTAGTCGACCGTCCATGTGTTGTTCGGAAGCACCCTGTACGTCACCTTGCACGTAACCGTTCCGGGGAATCCCATTTCCCCATCCTTCGACACGTACGTCAACTCAATTCCCGGAACGGGGCCATGCAGGAACTTTGCCTTCCAGATCTTCTTGTCCCATCCATCGGGTCCGCCATGCAGATTGCAGTGGCGAGCCGCCTTGTCCTCGTTTACGGGGAGCTGATATTCATGCCCGTCAAGCGTGAACTTGCCATCCGCTATGCGGTTCCCGTACCGTCCAATGAGCGTCCCTGCGGAAAAGCCGTACTTCTCATACTCCGCAGCGGTATTCCAGCCAAGCGTCACGTCCGCAAGGTTGCCGTATTTGTCCGGAGCATAGCACCGAACGAGTCTGCCGCCATAGTCGGAGACCTCAATGATAAGTCCGCCTGCGCCCTGAATGCGGTAGAGCTTTGTCTCGGCCCCGTTGCTCAACTTGCCGAAAGAACGCACCCGGGCGCGACGACCAGAATCACTGCGCCGCATACGCTCCATGCGGTTGCGGCGAGCCTTTACGCGATCCTCCGCCGACATCTTCTGCGGCACATCCGCACCCTTTGTGTCTGAGGTCGTTGCCGCCCCATCGGCACCCGCTCCCTTGGCCGGATCCTGCGCAAATGCGGCACAGGCCACCAAGGCCGCACACACCGAAACCTTCAAAGTCTTCATCTCGTCCCTCCTTCTGATAAATTCAAATTCCCGCAATTATACAGCATTCGCCCCGCTCATTCCAGCATAAAAGGCGAACATGTCACCGCGTTCGCCATAGCTTTTGAATTGGTCGAAACTTGCCGTTCCCGGCGAGAGCAACACGCATTCCGACGGTTTTGCGCAAGCCCTTGCCGACGCAACCGCCCTCTCAAGCGTACCGCACACTTCGCATGGCACAGTTTCTCGCCACACATCGGCAAACTCCTGCGCACACTTGCCTATCAGGTAGACCTTGCAGACCGCTCTGGCAAGGGCCTTGACCGCCACCGCAGGATCGTCACCTTTCGGAAGCCCCCCTGCGATCAGATGGATTTTTCGTCCGTCACCGCATTGCGACGATGCCATCTCCACACCGGCAACCAGAGCGGCGATGCTCGTTGCCTTGGAGTCATCTATCCATGTAACGCCATTGGACGTTTCCACCGGCTGCATCCTGTGCGGCAACGGCTTGAACCGCGCAAACGCCGCCCGCATGGCATCATCTGAAAGTCCAGCGGCCCGCATTAGCCCCACCGCACACAATCCGTTTGACCGCAAGATCGGATTGTCAAAATAGCTTCTCGCCATCAAATCCGCGCCACGCACGTTCTCGGCATGTACGGCATCTGCACACTCCACGCCAGTTCCAACAATCCGCACCTTCGCGAAATCAAGCAGATGCATCTTTAGGGCATGATATGTATCCTTAGTGCCGTGCCTGTCGAGGTGATCCTCCTGTAGGTTGAGGATTGCCGCCGCCTCAAACGCATCCGACGGCAGCTCGGTCGTCTCCATCTGGAAACTGCTCACCTCCACGACAGCCCAACGAGGCCGTTCATTACTTTCCTTGAACCGAAGTGCAACCTCGCAGAGCGGCAGGCCATAATTGCCGCATGGGATTCCGTCAAGGGCATCCGCCACGAGCTTCACGACCGAGCTTTTCCCCTTGCTTCCGGTAACGGCAAGCATTTTCCCGCCCATCTTCGCGAAATGTTCAGCCCCAAGCTGAAGCTCGGAAACTACTGGTACGCCAAGCCGTCGCGCCTCTATTTGCCATTCATGGGTCAATGGTACGCCTGGGCTAACGACACAAAGGTCATATTCCTCGTCATGAGGCCAACCATCCTTCCCCTCAAGGATTGTCGTTTGCCATCCCTCGCCACGCAACAGCGATGCCGCCGCAACGCCGCTTCTCCCTGCTCCGAGAACTATGGCATTCATGGTTCGAGAATCCTATTCAGCGCCACGCCGTGCGATGCCTTGAGCAGTACGGAATCGCCTCTGCGCACATAGCCGAACAACTCTGACTTTGCGGCGTCACGCGAGATGCCGCCAAAGTTATCCCCCACATATATGACCTTGTCGAACGGCAGGGACGATGCCTTGCGCTTCACCTCGGCATGCAGCCGTGCGCTATCGGCGCCAAGCTCAAACATGTCGCCAAGCACCGCGATGCGCCGCCCGGCGCACGGCTCCGCCGCAAATGCCTCCAATGCCAACATCATTGACGTTGGGTTGGCATTGTAGCAGTCCGATATGAACGTAACGCCATCCCTTTCGCTTTTGCGCCATCTGTCTCCCGGCAGACTGAAACCGACGAGCGCGGCACGGGCCATCTTCTCCGTTACGCCAAACTCCCTCGCGCAATTCCACGCAAGGGCCATGTTCCACCTGTTGTAGTCACCCACAAGTGGACATTCGAACGGCGCGAAGTCCGACACTTCGACTACCCTACACGAACACATTCCCTTAAGCATTCCGAATCGGTCATTGTTCACCCCTAGCACGGCAAAGCCGTTCCGGGGAAGCGACCTGAAAAGCGTACCCTTCTCTTCGGCGATACCATCCTGCGTCTTGAAGAACTCAATGTGCGCTGTGCCGATGGACGAGATTATGCCGACATCCGGATGGGCTATGTCCACAAGGTGCGAGATTTCGCCCGGATGGTTCGTACCCATCTCAACGACGAGAAAGTCCGCGTCATGCGGACACTCCAGAACCGTAATCGGCAAGCCAAGGTCATTGTTGTAGTTTCCGCAGGTGGCATGCGTCTTGCCGACCTGCCCCAAGAACGCCGCGACGAACTCCTTTACAGTAGTCTTGCCCGCACTGCCGGTCACCCCTATTACCGTTGCCTTCAACGACTGGCGATACTCTCGTGCGGTATTGGACAGCGACGCCTTCACGTCTTCGACGGGAATCAGCGCATCCTTTTCCGGTCCGGCAAACTCCGATGCGCGATCACGCCTCACGAGCAGACCTTTTGCCCCCTTTTCAAACGCCTGCCTCACAAAGGCGTGTCCATCCACAGTCGCTCCAGGCAAAGCCGCAAAAAGGCAACCTGGTTTCACTTTGCGGGAATCGAAAACGACGCCCGAATAGTCATTTGGCTCAAAATCCATGCTTCACCTCACAAAGCCCATGCGTGGACGCATCGGTTGGCAAACCTTATGCGCCATCACGCCTTGTTGCGACGTATGATCAGGATCGACACCCCGATCCAAACCGCCAACATCACGGACGAAATCAAGAACACGGGCATCCATCCTATCGTCATCACAAGGGCAAAGGCGAGGGCGACCCACAGGTTCATGGCCGGCTCGTGGAGAAGCTGCTTCCCGGCAAATGACGCTGCGGCGATCGTCTTGTTGTCGGGATCCACAGTGCGAAGCAACAGCAACCCTGTGGCGGTCACTCCTGTCGCCTGACCGAATTCCGCGATGCCGCGCTCGAACCAGGCCTCCTTGAAAAGGCGCGGGGAGAAGAACATCACCGAGAATACCGTCCAGATTATTCCGCCAATCACCATGATGGTCAGTGGCATCCAGTTCGCGGCAACGACCGACAGCTCAATCGTGGTGACGGCCGAGAGCGCGAGGTAGTCCAGCGAGGCACCGGAGATCCTTGTCATCTGCTCTCGGTCAACGAGCATGTCAACCTTTATCATCTTGGTGAAACCCTGCAACAATACGCCGCCAAGCATACACAGGGGGAACATCGGGAAGCCGAGGAACAGGCGTGTCTTTGCGTTCGGGAATAGGGCTATCTCTGCGGCGCGGCATCCCTGTAGGATGCAGAACCCGATCAGCACCGCTATTCCGACGATCGCAATATGCCAGGCAAGGGAATCCACCGAGTCCGGCAAAACGGTCTGCCGCCCGGCAGACGGACGCGCATCACGGGGATGTATGCCCCTGCGCTCATTTAACGAACGCTTGCCAAATGGGCGCACCGTCTTTATGTACCCCCTGGCATAGGCCCAGTTGACCAGGCACATGCCAAGCGCGATGCCGCAAACCATCCCGATAGTGGCCACAGTGTATCCAAGCGCGATCCCTTCGCTCCAGTTGTGGGAAAGGAACGCCTCCGTCATTCCGCCAACCGTTCCGTGCCCACCCTCGAAACCGAGCTCAAGGAGATTGCCGAATGCCGGCGACACGTTGAACGCTGGGATAAGGAGAAATCCGGCCAGGCCGATGCCGACGACATATTGCCCCCAAACCACAATCTGCGCGAGAGTCAACTGCGGCAACACCGATGCCGCAAGATTCTTTACCTTTGGAACGCCCGAACCGAGAAAAAGGGTCGCGAATATTACGTTGATTAGGAAACCTGGCATCCGGCGCATATCTTCCACCACGTCGTTTGGCACATACTCTCGGCAACATGAAAGGAGCAACAGCCCCAAAAGGCCTCCGACAATCGAACTTGGAAGGTAAAGCTTCTGCAAAAGCGGAATCTGAACCCTGAGAATCTTTCCAGCCACAAGCAAAACCGATAGCGCCGCAAAAATCATCACCGCCGTCATTACTGTATGTTTCCTCTTCCCTTTCCTGTGGTCAATCAACCAATTCGATTGCCGTGGCACCCTCCACACAACCGGGAACCGAACAACGATGCCCATCTGCGCAAGCCCTGCCACAAAAATGCGTGTAATTTACCATATTAGGCAAATCGGCACAAGACATGCGGAATGAAATCGGGTGTAAGGGAAGTTGGTAGATGGTTGTGGGTAGTGGGAATTTACGATTTTCGATTTGCGATTGCATTTGGCCATTTAGGCATTTGGTAGGGCGATTTCGATGAAATCGCCGCTAAGGCGGGAGGGTCGCAGTCCCCTGCGACCGTAGCGACGACACGGGAGGGTTGCAATTTATTGCGACCGAAAGTAAGGCGATAGATGTGGACGCGATGAATCGTGTCCCTCCCGCACACGCACGACGACGAGGGCGTCGTCGCTACGGTAAATTCTCAAATTGCTAAATGCCTAAATACAATCGTAAATCGTAAATTCCCACTGCCCACTACCCAACTACCATCTACCAACTAAATCATGCAATCATAAATCCTGACAATCCTGTAAATC
>CAVJWR010000061.1:11287-17937 GCA_963653155.1 Limosilactobacillus gorillae | reverse complement strand
CGCCCTACCTCTATGGGACACGCCTCACACGCATCGGCCCCGCGCAACGCTTTGGTAGGGCGATTTCGATGAAATCGCCGCAGGGAGTCTTTGACAAGATTTACACGACGATGGGGCGTCGTCGCTACGGTAAATCAGTCAATGCCTAAATAACTAAATGCAATCGAAAATCGCAAATCGTAAATTCCATCCCTCTCCCTCAATCCTGTAAATCCTGTCCTAAAGAAACTCTACGCCCTCAGCGTCTCTACGCAAGACTTCTGATGTCCAAGTCCGCCACAACAGCCACTCGACAAGAGCGCAAAACGTTTTCGTGATCCGCGCATAGTGCAAGGTAGTGGACAGGCTCTTGCCTACAATCCACGCGAAACAACAAGTTCAGGATTAAGAAGAAACGTCAAGATTCCGACATACGAGATACCATCATCATCCGTCCAAAGGCGAGAGACACCAGATGTCACTACGATCTTCCTGAAACTATCCCCCGTCTTCTTGAGCGGAAAGACTTCCCGTGCCTTATACTGCGGATCCGCTATTGAAAATGCGCTCTGGAGATAAACCTTTTCAAATCCCGTATTTACGACAAAATCAATCTCGTGCCGCTTGATGACCTTCTTTCCCTCTTCTTCGCCCCAAACCTCCACGACGCCAACATCAACCGAATAGCCGCAACGAAGCAATTCGTTGAAGATTACATTCTCCATCAGATGAGGCTCCTCCTGCTCACGAAACCCCAGCCTCGCATTGCGCAATCCAACATCCTCCGCATAGTACTTCATCGGATGGTCAAGGTATTTCCGGCCTCGTACATCATACCTTTTCACCTCTCGAAAAACGTATGCGTCCGCAAGGAAGCCCAGATACTTCCTGACTGTCGGGGCAGATGGGCCACCACCTTCGCGGCTTGCGATGGTATCCGAGAGTCGCTTTGGATTCGTCAACGAGCCGACGGAACTCGCCAGCACGTTTACGATGGATGCCAGCAGAAACGGATCGCCAATCCTGTTCCGCTCAACCACGTCTTTGATGTACACGTTGTCAAACAGCTCGTTCAACACGGCGACCTTACTGCGCACATCACCCTCAAGAACCGCTTGCGGCATCCCGCCAAACGTCTTGTACTCGTCCCACGTCTGCGAGATGTCCCCTCCTTTCCAGGAATGGAACTCGGCAAACGAGAGCGGATGCATCTCAATCTCAACCTTCCTTCCGCGAAAATTCGTCGCGACATCACGAGACAGCATCTTTGAATTCGAGCCCGTCACGTATATGTCCAGATTTGGGTTGGCATTGAGCGAATTGAGAACATCATAGAATGTGAACCAGGCCCCCGGCTCATCTTCTGGCGCAATCCGCGATAAGTCAACACCGTCTTTCAGGACTTTGCGCGACAGCTGGATCTCATCTATGAACACATAATATCGGCCACCATCCATAAGCCGTGCGCGGACATACTTGCCAAGTTCTTTCGGATTCTGGAGTGGCTCAAACTCCTCCAGATCAAGTGACACCGACAGGATATGGTCAGGAGAGACGCCGTTCTCCAGCAGATAGCCTCGAAATATCTCGTTCAGGAGATAGCTTTTGCCGCAACGCCGAATGCCGGTTATGATCTTCACCGAACCATTCCACATCTTATCTTTTAGTTTTTCAAGATATCTATTGCGTTTTATCATCATTTTTCCTTTTAATTGGAAACCCAATATATTTGAAACGCCAGATATTGTATCACAAAATCGTCCGTAGCGTACTTCGTGCACACACTTTTCAGAACGAATAACTGCGCTATCTTCACACTTTTATGAACGAATACACATCCAGCAAGTAGAGGTTTTCAGGTCCTATCTATCAACTACCAACTGCCATCTACCAATCAATCATATCTCTGTGCCTTTCCCCCTTCCTACCGTGGCTCGAAGGCTTGCGGATCATCGGATATGGCACACCCGAAGAGCGTAACGCCTGGCTGTCCTGACGGCAGACGGATCGAAAGCGTGTGTCGTCCAGGCTTGAGCGGCATAGGCTTCAAAAGCCCCGAGTCGCTGAACTTGCCCTTCTTGCCTATCGTGACAAGGTTCCAGACATCATGTGAATCCCACACGCGCATGAGTGCCGGCTTGAACGCACCACCATCTATGGAAACCTCAGGGCGCGAGAAGTCAGAGCCCGCTCCCTTCACACGCGCAAAGAAGAAATAATTCCCCGCCTCTGTCACATCGAAAGAAAATACCTCAGCCTTGGCGGCAAGTGAAATCGGACTATCCGCCATCGCGTACAAAGTACGGGCACTGCCCTCGACAGGCTTTAGAGGCGGCGCGAAGTCCGTACGTTCCGCATACACCGAGCAGCAACGGGAGAGACCTTTCGGCGTACGGAGCAGAAACGCCGCACGCCAAAAACGCCTGTCTCGCATCCTGTCAGGCCTCATCGTAACGGTGAACACATTTTCGCCCTTCCTTAGCGTCCCTTTGGCTGGTTGCACATCGAACCAGTCGGCATCGAGATTTTGCCGTACCTCATACGGCTGTTCCGCAGTGGCGATTGCGCGAAATGTTATGACAGATGGGCTTGCCGTATCGCCGGATACCTTCACGCCATCAATGCGTCCCACATCCAGCTTGAACGGAAGATCGCGCACTGGGTATTCGGTCATTGCCTTTCGCGGAAGCGCGTTCGAGCTATAGACATTCGTGTCGCGGAAGTCCCAACGCGACTTTGGTCCAAGGTTCGGTTTTGAAGGGAATCCGGCGAACACGTTCCCCCATATTCCCGCATATGGCTCGTACCAGTACATGTCAAACGAAGACGTCTTGATCATCGGGTTGACATATCCGAACGTGTCGCCGTCCGGACCAAGGAGATTGTCCATCACGAAAACCGGACTGACGAGGCATCCCTGTATCGACACGGCTGAGATCGCCGATTCGCAGCGGTTCTGGAAACACCGGACATTCTGCTGTCCACCGTCAAGCTCAATGCAGTCGTCGTTGGCGAAGATGCAGAAGTTGCCGTAGATGTCGGCATCTCGGTTGAAGCCACCGCCCGGGCCAAAGTTGTCGCAACCCTCTATCGCATCGTTCCAGCGGTGGAGGTCCGAACCGACAATATCGTTATACCTAAGCACCACGGAATGCGCGGCCCTAAACACGAAGATGCCCTGAACCCCAGACGGATGGGAATAGTACCAGCTGTTCGAGAATCCGCGAGGGTCGTGAATGTAGCAACGCTCGACGACTATTTCGGCGGAACCGGGATTTATCATCACTCCCGTATCCCAGTTGTAGGTGGTTTTCTTTTTGGGATCTCCGGGCTTTCCCCCACACCCCTTGCGGAACAACGCCTCCCCTCGACGTCCATATCCGGATATGTCGCAGTTTCGAACGCGAATCTGCCGAGCACCATCGATGAAGATGGGATTGTCCTGGTGTCCACCACCGCCGACAAGCGTCATGTCGTCAAAAAGCACATACTCGGCCTCGCTCGTCACCCTAAAGATGCTTCGCATCAGATCTTTGCCGCCCAAAGGTGCGCCATCCTTCGCCACGTAGCGCACCCATCCTTCGGGAGTGCCGCGATCCTTCACGACAATCGGATATGTCGCCGTCGCGGGATCAATCTCTATCGTCTTCGCCACTGGCACATCGCTCTTCCACGTACGAAAGCTTCCGGACGCAAAAATACGACCGCCCTTAACAAGCCGCACCTCGTATTGGCTATCTTCGTCAAGATAGAAGAGCGATGTGCGGTAGTTCTCCGCATCGGCGAAGTATATCGGATTCTCCCCTTTGTTCCATTCGCCGCCCATTTTGCGATACTCAAGCTCAAGGCCCTTGATCTCGTCCTCTATGGACACCCCAAAGCATACGGAACAGCTGCAGAATGTTGGCGTAAGGCGCAGTTCTCCCTTTTTCGTCGGCTGCACAATGCGCATGCGCTCGCGCATCGTCATCGGCGAGTTCTGCTTCGCCCATTCCGAGATGGGGTTGTCCGACGGCGGGAATTCGCGCGGATAGTCACGCTGGTCGAAGTCGAGGATTGCGTTCACGCACCACAGCAAAGCCGCTTGCCCGTGGGGATCGCCATTTATCTTCTTGCGGTCAAGATAGTACTGCCTGTCACTTTTCGCGCCAGTGCCGATGCACACATCCCCTAGATTGCCGAGACTATCCATTTTCGAGACAAGCGCGAGATACGCCTTGCGGGCCGCAGGAAGATATATGGCCGCATCTATCCAGCCACGCTTGCTTCCCTCAAGGAATGCATAGGTGAACATCGCAGATCCAGACGTCTCGCTCCAGGACGCA
Organism: Limosilactobacillus gorillae; assembly: GCA_963653155.1. Classification (GTDB taxonomy): domain Bacteria; phylum Verrucomicrobiota; class Kiritimatiellia; order RFP12; family UBA1067; genus UBA1731. The sequence goes on along the minus strand of CAVJWR010000061.1, from coordinate 13,633 downwards.
GGATCGTCCAGCAGCTGCCCCCAAAGTCCATCGTCTCGCTGTAGGGCAAGAAGCGTGGCCATCATCTTGCGGTATCCGGCGAGGATGCGGTCATAGTAGGCATCGCCCGGCTTGAGGTACTTCAGCAGGAGCGGCATTCCTGCCGCCATCCAGCCGTTGCCGCGTCCCCACCGAAACGGCACATCCGCAGCATGATTGAAAAGTCCATTCCCCAACTGTAGCTTGTCGAGGTAGAGAGCCATCTCCTTTGCCGCCCGTTCAATGTATATGCGGTCGCGAGTGACGCGGTATGCCTGCGTCTGAAGGAGGTTGATCATGTACATGTCGTCAATCCAGAGCCGCGTCTGCCCAGAATACCCGTCCTTGAGATATTTGCGCTGGAGATCGGGGGCGACATAATGCGACTTGAGCCACTTTGGCCAATCCTTCGTATCGTCGTCACGTGGAGGCTCCCACTGATCATCGGCGTATCGCCGCCCCATCTCTCCTGCGGCACGGTTCTGAAAGAGAAGCGCGACCTCAAGCGGCACGGCACCGAACACGTTGAAGTCCACGTGGCGGTACTTCGTTATCTTGTCCGCCTTAGCCCCACCAGGAAGAAACGGACGGAATCTGGAATAGAGAACATCCTTCAGCGGCTTGTCGTCCAGGATGGATGCGTACTCGAATGCATTAACCCATAGGCTCGCCACGGAATAGCAAACGTACTCGCCATTTCCGTACTTGTACCCATCAAACCCCTTCGCCTGATAGCCCTCCGGCGCGGTAGATAGGAACTGGTCGATGATGCGACGCCCCACATCCTTCGGCTCGGCGCCAAATGGCCAAGTGGCGAGTGCATCCGGCATTGCCAATCCACTCGACGCAATGGCGAATGAAGCCAATGCCGTGCACAAACGAAATCTCATAGCCCGCATAATCGTTCCTTTCTTTATGATGTTGCTTGCCATTATATCAGTTTTTCGGTTTTTGTTTGTTTAAATAAGAAAACTGTATGAATTGTCATCTCCTTGCGATTTCTGATTCCGCTGGACTTGCAGTTTCCAAAAGCCTTGAAATCCGAAACCAGACGCCAAATTAGCGCAAGCCAACAAAAGACTGTTCTCTTGATTCGGGATCGTTGCAATCATCTGCGAAAAATGATATACTTAAAACGTTTTTTAACCTCTACAGGAGCGTCTTGTGAGCGCGAACACATCTGCCTACGCCGCTGCCGGCGTGAATATCGACAACAAAATGAGTGCGTTGAAAGCCATCAAGGCGATGGTTGGATCGACGAAAACGGCCAACGTGGCTGGGGGAATCGGATCGTTTGGCGGTCTGTGCAAGCTTCCCGCAGGGCTGAAAGACCCGATGCTGGTGGCGTCCACGGATGGCGTCGGCACAAAGCTCAAGATCGCCTGCATGGTGAAGAAGCACGATACGGTCGGCCAGGATATCGTAAACCACTGCGTGAACGACATACTTGTGCAGGGCGCAAGGCCGCTCTTCTTCATGGACTACGTAGGCACGTCGAAATTCGATGGGGTAGTCTTCAAGCAGATCGTCTCAGGCCTCTGCAAGGCATGCAAGGAGAACGGCATGGCGCTTCTCGGCGGCGAGACCGCCGAACTTCCCGGTCTCTATCCCACCGGCGAATACGACCTCACCGGAACGATCGTCGGCACGGTATCCAAGAAAGCCGTGATAACGGGCCAGTCGATACGCGCCGGAGATGTGATAGTAGGCCTCCCCGCAGACGGTCTCCAGACAAACGGATTCTCGCTTGCCCGCCGCGTATTCTTCGACATCTGCGGCATGACCCCTTCCGACAAGCTGCCCGGCACGAACCAGACGATCGGCTCCGCGCTGCTCACGGTTCACAAGAGCTTCCTCAAGCCGGTCTCCCGCCTTCTTGACGCCAAGGTGAAGATCAACGGCATGGCCCACATAACGGGAGGTGGATTCCCGGACAACATTCCGCGCGTACTGCCGGATGCCGTGTTTGCCGAAATAGACCGCTCCACATGGGAGCCGCCGACAATCTTCAAGTTTATCGAACGCCAAGGCAAGGTTGACCACGACGAAATGTACCGCGTGTTCAACATGGGCGTAGGCTATGTGCTGATAATGCCAAAGGCCTCCCTGAAGCGCATGGCGACCATCTTCAAGAACATGCGCCAGAAATGGTATCAGATTGGCGTAATCCGCGCCCGCAAGGGCAATGGCCCTCAGGTTGTCTACTCGAAGTAAAACAGGCATGAACAGGGCTCTCGTCACAGGCGGCAGCGGATTTCTTGGTTCAAACCTCTGCCGCAGGCTCATTTCCGACGGATTTGAGGTTGTGGCGCTGGACAACATGTATAC
>CAVJWR010000061.1:0-11277 GCA_963653155.1 Limosilactobacillus gorillae | reverse complement strand
GAAATGTCGAAGACCTGCTGTCCAACCGTTCATTCAGGCTCGTAGAGGGCGATGTGATGGACTTCGCCACGGACGAGTCCTTCGACCAGATATACAATCTTGCGTGTCCGGCATCCCCAATCCACTATCAGGCCCGCCCGTTGTTCACCACCCGCACTTCAGTGCTTGGTGCGCTCAATATGCTTGATCTCGCCAAGCGTTGCGGAGCGAAGATGCTCCATACCTCGACAAGCGAAATCTACGGAGATCCACTGATCCACCCTCAGGTGGAAACGTACTGGGGAAACGTGAACACAATCGGGATCAGATCGTGCTACGATGAGGGCAAGCGCTGCGCCGAGACGCTGTGTGCGGACTACGTACGCGAGTTCGGAACCGATGTGCGAATGGTTCGGATATTCAACACGTACGGTCCGGCGATGCACCCGCAAGATGGTCGTGTGATATCAAACTTCATCATGCAGGCCCTGCGTGGAGAGGACATCACGATCTTCGGCGACGGCTCGCAGACGCGATCCTTCCAGTACTGCGACGACCTCATCGAGGCTTTCCGCCGCTACATGGAGACGCCGCAGGGCGAAGTCAAGAAATTCTTTGCCAAGAAAGGGTTCTCAATCCCCGTCATCAACACGGGGAACCCGGTGGAGTACACGATTCGTGAACTTGCCAAGGAAATCCTCAGGCAAATACCCGAATCAAAATCGAAACTTGCCGTAAAGCCCTTGCCGTCCGACGATCCCAAACGCCGCAAACCCGACATTTCGCTTGCGAAGGAACTCCTGGGATGGGAACCCAAGGTGCCACTTAGCGAAGGTCTGGCAAGGACAATCGAATACTTCCGTTCGCTCTGAAAACGCTGTCGCGCATTTCGCCACATCGGCTCTCACGCGACAGCACAAGGCGCATCAGGCCTACAGATCCTCAATGGGGATCTTTCTTGGTGCCCCCGGAATATCCGCGACAAAGCGCGGCAGGGCCAAACCGCCTATGCGTTCCGCGCATTCGGAGGCTATCTCCTTGGCCCTCTCAAGCGGCACCCGAAAATGCTCCACGCCCGCGATCGGGTCACACTGGAACACGTAGTACGGACGCACCCTCACACGCTGCAAGGCACGGAAGAGTTCCAGCATGGCATCCGCCGAATCGTTGACGTTCGCCAAAAGAACAGTCTGGCAAGACACGGGGATTCCCGCATCCACCAGCTTTCCGCAAGCCGCGACAGCCTCGTCAGTCAACTCACCGGCACAATTGAACTGCGTGTTCACCCACACCTTCCCGCAGCGCCTAAGCCGCGCCGCAAGGGCATCTGTGATACGCATCGGGTTTACGCATGGCGCACGTGTGCAAAGCCTCACAACGTCAACCTGATCTATGCCGGCAAACGCCTCAATGAAGCGGATCACCTCATCGTCCGGCAAGACAAGCGGATCGCCGCCCGATATGAGCACATCACGCACCATCGGATGGGCCTTCACGTAGTCCACGCAGTTTTGAAGCTCCTCGTCCGTGCGGACCACCTCGGCTGAAGAGAGCAGCCCTTTGCGAGTGCAATGGCGACAGTTCATGAAGCAACTGTCGCTCGCCATCACAAGCACACGATCCTCGAACCTCTGCTTCAGGCCATACACGCCTGCGGCCACGCCGGTCTCGCCAAACGGATCAGCATCGTACCCGCCGTCATCCTGCTCTCGCGCATCCGGTTCAAGCTGCCGTCTGAAAGGCTCACAGGTCTCCGCGAGCCTTTCGGCGTAGGGGCAGGCGTGTCTCGGAAACATCGTCACGGGTAGTCTGCCGGAACGGTCAATATCTCACAACCATCGTCGGTGATGGCAACGGTGTGTTCCCAGTGGGCGGCAAGCGAATGGTCTTTCGTGATGACCGTCCACCCGTTGTCCCTATCCACATAGGTCTTCGCCCCGGCCTTGGTCATCGTGATCATGGGCTCTATCGCGATCGTCATTCCGGGCTTTAGCACAAGCTTCGTCCCCGGCTTGCCGAAATTGGGCACTTCGGGATCCTCATGCACATCACGACCAACGCCATGCCCAATCCAGTCCCTTACGACACCGAATCCGGCCTCTTCCGCAACGCACTGGATGGCATAGCCCACGTCTCCAAGGTGTACCCCCGGCCCACATGCGGCGATCCCCGCAGCGAGGCATTTTTTCGTCGTCTCCACAAGGCGTATCACCTCTGGATCCGTAACGCCTACCATGACAGTACGGCTCGTATCACCATTGTACCCATTGCAGCGTATGCCAACGTCGGTCTTCACGATATCGCCCGGCTGTATGACGCGATCTCCGGGAATCCCATGTATGACCTCGTCGTTCACGCTCACACAGATGCGCCCCGGAAAGCCCTCGTACCGATAGAAGCTGGCAGCCACATTCTTCTCGGCACAGTACCGGCGCACGATCTCGTCAATGTCGCGAGTGCGCATGCCCGGCATCACAGCGTGAGCGCAAAGGTCTCTCACCTCTGCGCTCATACGGCAGGCAACCCGCATCCTGTCGAGTTGCTCTTTTGTCTTTATGTCGACTTTCACATCACTGCCTTGAATGCAGCCGCATTCTTTTCGGGACCGCAATCGCCGTCAATGACGCGCAACAGGCCCTTGGCCTTGTAGTATGCGATCAGCGGCTCAGTCTGCTGGTGATACACGACGAGACGATCCTTCACGGTCTCTGGGTTGTCGTCCTTGCGGATGACGAGATCAGAACCGCAGTGGTCGCACTTGCCCTCGACCTTAGGGGGAAGCGCCTTCACATGGTATCCGGCCTTGCACTTGGGGCAAGTCCTGCGCCCTGCGATGCGATCCTGTATGATGGAATCCGGAACATCCAGCAACACTACGGAGCGGATCTCCGCACCCGTCTTGTCAAGGATCTCCGCCTGCGCCACATTGCGCGGGAAGCCATCGAGAAGCATCGTCACATCGCCGGCGGATTCGGCGATCACGTCCTTGATCATGGTCGCGATCAGTTCATCGGGGACGAGCTTGCCCGCCTCCATGTAGTCCTTGGCCGCCTTACCTGCATCTGTGCCTTTCGCAACTGCGCCACGAAGGAGATCGCCAGACGAGACATGCTTGAGCTTTGCGTCCTCGGCCGCAAGCTTCGCCGCGACCGTACCCTTGCCCGAACCCGGAGCACCCAGAAGAATGACAATATTCATAATGCGGCATATTATACCAAAAGTAGATGGTAGTGGGTAGTTGGTAGTGGGTAGGGTCGCAACTTATTGCGACCGAAGGCTAACACAGACGCAATGAATTGCATTCCTTCATAGCGGGCATCTACCAACTACCATCTACCAACTACCAACTACCGGAATGGTTCGGCAAGTTTTTGCTATAATCGCAGTCCGTGGCAACGATTCTCCATGTCGATATGGACGCCTTCTTCGCGTCTGTCGAACAGCTGCACCATCCCGAATGGCGCGGCAAGCCGCTCATTGTCGGGGCAGGCCCCCACGAGCGCGGCGTCGTCTCCACGTGTTCTTATGAAGCCCGTGCGTTTGGCGTACGTTCCGCGATGCCATCGCGCACCGCCTACGAGAAATGTCCGCAGGCAATCTTCACGCCACCGAACATGAAACTGTACAAGGAGGTTTCAAACCGCGTGTTTGAGATCTTTTCGCACTACTCGCCGTACATCGAGGAAGTGAGCATAGATGAGGCGTTCCTTGATGTTAGTGGCACTCTTCACCTGTTTGGCGGCGACCCCAAGCGTCTCGGAGAGTCGCTTAGGAAAGAAGTGCGCGAGACATGTGGCGTCACATGTTCCGTTGGCATAGCACCAAACCGTCTGCTGGCCAAGATCGGATCCGAGGAAAGCAAGCCGGATGGGCTGACGATACTGCCCACCTCGCCATCGGAGCTTGCGGCATTCCTCACCCCAAAGCCTATCGGCGTATTATGGGGTGTAGGCAAAAAGACGATATCGGCACTGAAGCCATACGGGATATTGAAATGCGGAGACCTCCAGCGGATGAGACCGAACGCCGTCGTCCCACAATCGCTCATCGACCTCGCATGCGGACGTTCTGAGGAATTCGTCTACTGGGAGAATAGGGACGAAAAGTCCGTGTCGCGGGAACACACGTTCGGAGAGGACGAATCCAGGCGCACCGAAGTACGCGCAAAGCTGCTGGAACTCGTAGAGGAAGTCGGATACCGCTTTCGCCGTACCCCTCGCTGGGCCACAACCGCCAGGCTGAAGATACGCAACGCCGCATTCGAAACCCGCCTTAGGCAAATCCCTTTCGAGCGGCCTGTCTGCGACGACACATCATTCCGCAAGGCGGCCATAGCCCTCTTCGATGCCGAATGGCCAGATGGCACCGGATCGCATGGCGCGGTGCGCCTCATTGGGTTCGGAGTGACGAACTTTCGCAAGACACCGGACGGCGACCAGCCAATGCTTTTCGACGCACCTGAAGATGCTGCAAGGGAAAAGCGCGAACGTCTTTCGCGCGCCCTCGACTGCCTGAGGCAACGTGGCCTCATCGGGCATGGGCGGACTCGTCCACGCTAATCACGTTTGCGGGCGAACGCGCCTCGTTGCCGTTGCGGAGAAAGGGTCTTCCGGCCAGTAATGCCGTGGATAGCGGCCACGCATATCCTTGCGGACGAGCGGATAGCCTTCCCTCCAGAAGTTTGCGAGATCAGACGTTACCTGGATCGGACGCTGTGCCGGCGAAAGCAGCCTCATGACCACCGGCACCTTGCCGCCCGCTATCTTCGGAGTATCCATCATGCCGAAGCATTCCTGCAGCCTCACTTCGCAAAACGGCCTGTCCTCCTCGTAGCGGATCTTTATCTCCGATCCGGAAGGCACAGCCATTGACGCCGGGGCAAGCGCATTCAGCTCTCGGCGGTCATGGCCTTCGGACGACAGCGCAAAGTCAAGCACCGAATGCATGTCGAGCCTTTCAAGATGCGCCCACCTAGACATCCCGTGAACGAATCCCGAAAGCCAGCGTTCAAGGTTGGCGGCTATGCCTTCGTCGGATACATCCGGCCATGGAGGGTTGGCGTCCGGCATCGTCTTGCGCAAAAAGCAGATCCGGGACTGGAGCCGGCGAGACTCTTTGGTCCAGCATGGCAGATTGGCAACCCCCTTGCGCCTGATGCCCTCGAAAAGCGCGGCCTCCACGGCTTCATCCGACGCGCCATCAGAGCAATCGCGCTCATCAATGACCATCTTGCCGAGAGCGCGACGACGAACCACCTTGACGGCTTCGCTTTTCCTATCCCAAAAGCAGGTCACGCATTCCTGTATCCGATCCGCGAATATGTCCTCGATCGCCTCGCGCGACACTGCCGCCGCAAGGCGTATCCGCGCATCGCCTCCCTGATCGTCAAGATCGCAGCATACGAGATATTCCTCGCGCGAAAGCGTCTCTGTCCTGTCAAGGAACGCCCCGCGTCCGCCGCTCAGCTGGAACGAGCCGTTTCCCCGATTTCTGCCTATGCGGTCAGGGAACGCATGGCAAAGGGCTTCGCCCGCGTCAACGGCCTCTCGACGTTTGCCGCCGCACACCCTCGACCATCGCCGGGCGAGCTCCTTCATGCGTGAGGTAAGCCGCACATCCCGTATGTCGGTGACACCATGCGGAGCCCCTTCTTCGATGATCGCGGCAAGGTCTACGGCACCGGTCCTCATCATCATGTTGGCAAGCCGTGGATGTGCGGCAAAATCCGCCATGTGGCGTCCTGCATCAGTGACACGTCCATCGCCATCAAGCGCACCGAGCATTCGAAGCAGGGCTACGGCATTCGCCCACGCCGCGTCCGGCGGCGGAGTGAGCCACGGCAAGCCGTCTATCTTGACAGTCCCCCAAATCGCCGAAGAAAGGGCAATCGGGGCCAAGTCGGCATAACGTATCTCTGGCTGCATGGCCGGGATGCGCATCGCATCCTCACGTTCCGTCCATAGACGCAGACACAGTCCAGGGCGGACTCGTCCGGCACGTCCACACCGCTGCTCCGCACGATCCTTCGTAAGGGGCAGGGTCTCAAGCCTATCCATGCCGCTTGAGGCAGAGAACCGGCTTACGCGCATCAGCCCAGAGTCAACCACCACCGTAATTCCAGGTATAGTGAGCGACGTCTCCGCAATGGATGTCGCAAGTATCACCCTTCTCTTCTGGCTGTCGCCGGACGGCGGACTTACGACATAATCCTGCGCCTCCTTCGGCATGGCTCCATACAGCGGCAAGACCTCAACCTTTTCGGCAAGGCCTCGTTCCGACAGGTCTCCGCAAAGCTCATCCTCGCAACGCCGGATTTCCCCCTCGCCTGGAAGGAAACAAAGCACATCGCCTTCCGCCTCCCCAAGCACACGCATGACCGCGCCGGCGACCTGTGCCCATATCGGAGCAGATGATGCCACCTGAAGATATCTCGTCTCAACGGGGAACATCCGCGATTCCACGGTGTGGACATCCGCATCGCCGAGGTGCGCCGCGACCGTTTCCGTATCGAGCGTGGCGGACATCACAAGAAGCCGCAAGTCAGGCCTCAACGCCCGGCGCACATCGAGTGCCATCGCGAATCCGAAATCGCATTGCAGGGAACGCTCGTGAAACTCGTCAAACACGATAAGCCCAACATCGGAAAGCTCAGGATCGTGCAGCAGACGTTGGGCAAGCAGTCCCTCCGTGACAATCTCAAGGCGGGTGCGGGACGACACCTTGCGTTCAAGACGCACGGAATATCCTACTGTGCCGCCGACGGATTCGCCAAGCCTTGCAGATATGTACGTGGCGGCGGAGCGGGCCGCGAGGCGGCGAGGCTCAAGCATGAGAATCTTCTTCCTGCCAAGCCACCGCTCATCCAGAAGGGCCGGAGGCACACAGGTCGTCTTGCCGCTTCCCGGCGGAGCACGAAGCACAACATCGCGATTCGCCGCCAACGAGGATCTTATCGGCCCAATGGCCCTCTCTACGGGGAACGGTTCCACCTCGCCCATCCGATGCGTCAGCTGCGCCCATCCTTATCCATTAGCGCAAGCAGATTGGCGGCCGCCTCTATCTCCGCACGGCGCTGCGATCCGGCCGTGGCTGTCGCCTTGCCCATGCCAGCCACGGATACCGTGACGGTGACGATGGGGCGATGCGGCGGGCCGGACACGGAATCGACCGTGTACACCGGTCTGCGGGACGGCTTTTTCGCCTGTGCGAGCACCTGTAGACGCCCCTTGGGATTGTCGTCCCATTCGTTCAGGTTCTCGTCTATCGGAAGATCCAGCTTGGCAAACACGCCCCGCACCGCATCAAGTCCACCATCGAGCCACACGGCCCCCATGACGGCCTCCATCGCATCGGCATAGACCTTCGCGTGGGGCGGCAACGGAGAGGCGCCGGCATTCCGCTTAAGGAACCTGTCGAGCCCGATCCGCTCGGCCGCTTCGGCAAGCGCGAGCCCAGACACAAGATGCGTACGCCTGACCGTAAGCGGACCCTCCTGATCAGACGGATATGCCGAAAACACAGCGTCTGCACTCAAGAGGCCAAACACCGCGTCTCCAAGAAACTCAAGCCTCTGATTGTCCTCCACCTCAGGATGATCCATGCGGCATGCAGGTGTAGTCAACGCACGGTCAAGCAGATCCGCATTCCGGAACACATAGCCTATCCTCGTTTCAAGCTCTGTCATGGCAATGTACCTTCATTTGAACGACGATCCGGACCAGCCAAGCTTGCGGGTCAGTATCTCGTATTGGTTGACGCCATCGAGTTCGATGAGGGGAACCGTGTCGGTCGATTTTTCTATCGTAAGGATATCTCCATCGGCCACCATGCCTATTGGACGTCCATCAGCAAACACCGCAGGGCCATCCCCGTCACCACGAATCTCCGCCGACACCTCCATTCTCGCAGAGTCCTTCAGCACCAGCGGCCTGGATGAAAGCGCATGTGGGCACACTGGCGTAACGACAACAGATTGCGAGGTAGGCATCAGCACGGGGCCTCCGGCGGCAAGCGAATACGCGGTAGATCCGGTTGGCGTTGCAATCACAAGCCCATCCGCGACAAAGCGCGTGACGCGCTCCCCGTCAACGGAGAAGTTAAGCCTGATGGCATGCCCTGAAACCCCACGCGAGACAACCACGTCGTTCAATGCCCGAACACCACGCACACTCAGCGCAGTGCGGCGTGAAACGATGAACCTGCCTTCGGCAAGGGCCCTGATCGCATCATCAAAATGCGTTTCCTCGACGGATGCGAGGTAGCCAAGCGAACCAAGGTTCAGTCCGAGCAACGGGATCCCAGGGAAAAGATGCACGGCTGAAAGCATCGTGCCATCGCCGCCAAGGACCACCACGGCATCAGGATTGCCGGCAGAGGCATCCACAACGGACATCCCGCAACTGCGAGCGACATCGGAAAGGCGCTCACACACGGCGTGCGCCGAATCCTTCGTGGCGTTTACATGGAACGCGATCGTCTTCATCCTACGTCAGGCGCGAACAGTGAAACGCCGCGCAAGCCTTTGCGAGAATCGGAGCGGACGGTTCACCGCCCAGCCGCAAGCGTTCAGCACCGCGCTCAAATCGCGGCGGCGGAGCTTGAACCATGCGAGGATCACGCTCGGAAGCGATACGGCAAGCAACACCAAAGCCACCCCTATCGCTGTCTTCCACCACGGCAAGCCCGCGACAATGGCAATAAGCCCGGTCATGGCCGCCCCGGCCATGCCAACGCCAATGCCGAGAGCGGCGACCGAGCTTGCGAGCGCGGCGCCTGACGCGGACGAATCCGCTGGCTTGCTTTCGGCCTTTGCCGCCGCTTCAGATCCAATGCCAGATACCGCACCTGCGACGCCATCTGCCGACTTCGCCTGCGTGTCGCCAATGAACTTCCTTATCTGCCCACCGACCATCTCGCCAAGCTTACGCCACGGAGCCCAGAACGCCTCAAGGAGCGATACCTGAGCCTGCACTACCTTAGTGATCGTGGCATCCCAGGCGATTCCGTCGCGATCATAGAACAGGCCATTGCGCCCAACATAAAGCGGCATGGTGCGGCCCGCCGTGATCACGGCACATATCGTGCGCGATGCGGCCACTCCGCTACGCGAAAGCTTGAGGTAGATGAGGCAGCAGTCCGAACGTTCCGCAAGCGTGGCGTGGGCGGCCTCGTTCTCCACATGGAAGCACAGTCGGCATTCCCTGCCGTCTATGAACAGCGTACCGGTGAGGAATATCGCCTCAAGGCTGCCGTCATACAGCCGCTCCTGGCTCACGAAGTTCCGGAGGTATTCAACGAGGTGCATCCTGTAGCGCACGATACGTTCCTCTTCAACCAGCGAATTGCGCGCATTTGCGTTCATCACAGGCTTCGAGGCAAGCCATGCCCGATAGGGGGCGAACGCCGCCTTCACTCGCCGGTAGTCTGCACGGCAAAGCGAATCGATGGTTCCGACCACGGGCTTCGCGGCTTTCTCGACGAATGCGGCGATCCTATCGGAATACTGCGGATTGATGTTTCCGTTGAGCGGGAGGACAGCCTCCGGCCCATCCATCACGAGCGGCGCGTCCGCAGGTGGCGTGAAGAATGCGTCAAGGATCGGCTCCACGGCGGCAAGGGCCGCCTCGCCATCCGCCGTGGCATTGCCAAGCGGGAGAATGGACGCATCGCCAGTTGGCGCATTCTCCCATTGCTCCATGGCAGCCTTCTCTTCGGCGGAAGGCTCAACCTTCGCAAGGTCAGTGAGCTTGTCGGAAATGTCGGCAAGCCGCTGCTCGTCGCCATCGTCCTTGCGGAAAAGCGAATCAAGGTCCACATCGTGAGCCTTAAGGAACTCGATCGCCGCAAGTATGTCCGGCACCTGTATGCGCCCGTCGCCATCGGAATCGAGAAGCTCAAGCGTCCGCTGGTCGAAGCGAAGACCCTTGTTCGAGGCAGCAAGCACTGACCAGGATTTCTGGTCCAACTCCTTCAGATGCCCGATATCTTCTCCAGATTCGAGCTTCACCTGCCTCAGTCCGTTGCTGCTGAAGAATTTCCAGTCGTATCCGTTCGCTTCCATGTGCAGTCCTCAAGGTTTCGGTCAGGTGGTGTAGTCGGCGTTGATGTGGACGTACTCCGTAGAGAAGTCGCAGGTGTATATCACGGCCTCGCGCGTGGCGTTGAAATGCAGGTCTACGGTTATAGACACTTCCGGCCCGGCGAGTTCCGCCTCAAGCTTCTTCAACTGGGCCGTATCGGCCACCTTCCCCTTCTTGTACGCCCATGTCTTGCCATAGAACACCTCTACCGTATTCTCGTCTATCTTGGCGCCAGATGCCCCAACCGCAGCAAGTATCCGGCCCCAGTTCGGGTCTTTGCCGAACCAGCTCGTCTTGCACAGCGGTGATTTGGCGATGGCACGTGCCGCCGCCTCGGCATCCCTTTCGGTCGCAGCGCCCGTCACCTTCACGGTGACGAACTTAGTTGCGCCCTCACCATCCGCAGCCATCTGCTTCGCAAGGGACGCTACAAGCTGGATGAGGGCATCTCGGAATGCCCTGAACGAAGAATCCGGGTGGCGGATCTCCTTGTTGCCGGCCGCGCCCGAAGCCAGGATGAACACCGAATCGTTCGTGGACTCGTCGCCATCCACCACGAGCCTGTTGAAGCCCTTGTTGACGGCGCTGCGCAAGGCGTTTCGAAGCATACCGGGGGTGATCGAGCAGTCGGTCGTGATGAAGCCGAGCATGGTCGCCATGTTCGGCTCTATCATGCCGGATCCCTTGCACATGCCGCCGATGGTGACCTCGTGCCCAAGTATGTTCAGCTTTACGGCGGCCTGTTTCGGCTTGGTGTCGGTCGTCATTACCGCGTACTCCGCATCAAGCCCGGCCTTCGGCGAGGCCTCCAGGCACTTTGCCGCCTCACGCATGCCAGACAGCAGCTTCTTCATCGGCAAGCGCCGCCCTATCACGCCCGTGGACGCCACAAACACGTGACGGGGATCCACATGCAATTCCGCCGCCGTGGCCTTGACGCTCTCAACGGCATCGCGCAAGCCGTCTGCGCCCGTACAGGCGTTCGCAATGCCGGAGTTCGCCAATATGGCCTGCGCCTTGCCGTACTTCGCGATGCCACGATCCAGCACCACAGGGGCGGCGGCGAGCGTATTCGTGGTGAACATTGCGGCTGCGGCGCATGGCGCATCCGCGACGATGAGCGCCACGTCCTTCCTGTCCTTGTACTTGATTCCGGCGGCGACGCCTGAAGCCCTGAAACCCTTTGCGGAACAGACTCCGCCCTCTATTATATCTAACT
>CAVJWR010000060.1:0-18318 GCA_963653155.1 Limosilactobacillus gorillae | reverse complement strand
CGCCAGTACCGATAAGACGATTGCCGGAAACCTCAACATCTCGCGTCGTCTTCTCCACAAACACGCTTCCTCGGTACGGCAAACCATTTGGATCATCTCGCGTGAGGTCGATGGTGTTGTTGCGGAATATGAGGTTTTCCCCATTGCGAGCATGCCACACTGCGCCACGCGGGTTTTCGAACGTGCAACCCTCTACGAGTACACCCGATATGATCGATGGATCCGGCGGCGTATCAAGTTCCCCATAATGGTCGATCAGGTTGGCCCCGACAAAGAGATCCTGTACCACGCCGGCGAACGATGCGCGATTGAATTTCTGTAGTTTCTTGAACCGGCAATTGCGGATCACCACATTGCCCGCACCGAAACCCTCTGCCCAATAGCCGTAGTTGAGTCCTTCCTGCACAAGCACTGCCGAGGCAATTCCGTTTTCCCACGAACAGTTCTCGAACGTCACGTTATGGCCGAGCATAAGAAAGCGTCCCCAGCAACTGTCGTAGAGGCAGTCTTTGACGAGGATATTGTCTGTGCCTCTGGCCCGATTAAACACGAACGCATCCACAGTCCGCAGACTCTCCGGCAAATCCCGGTCGAAGCGCAGGTACTCGTCGTTCACCACGGCCGTGATTCGGGCCGTGAAGCCCATGGGCGTCATGTCTTGATTGCGGAAGTCGAGTTCATCCCCCACTTCGGCCCGGAAATACTTGTTGCCGCGACCTTGCGTGATGATGGCCTCTCGCGGACCTGTCTTGCGCAATGCCGAAAAGCGGTCGTGGAAATTCGCGTGGTCATCCTGGTTCATCGTGCACCTGAACCCTATCAACTTTGACCAACCCTTGGAGCAACCGATGTGCATCACGTCAAGCGAGGTTGTCATCGGCCGCATACGCGGTCCGCCGCCCGCCTTCGACGGATCCTCCGGTGGCCATACCGCCACATTCACGAGTTGCCAGTGGTGCTGGGCACCCTCAATGTGGAATGCGTCGCCACGGCACGAATACACATTCACGTTCTCAAGCGTAAGGTGTGCATTCGAGAGCATATCGAAGCAGTTCTTTCCGACGTAGTAGTGTCCAAGGCGGTAAAGCCGCCCCTTCGTTAGGGGATACCCCTTCTCGACAATCTCCCGATTGCGGGCAGTGCCGGGACGAAAACTCCGCTCATAATCTGGATGGACGAAAGTCCCAATCGCAATCGGACGCACACCTGGGTAGAATCTCGCGCGGTTCGGCGACACCCACTCCATCTTCATGCCATGGCTACCCTCCTGGGTGCTGAAGTATCGGCAACCGCCCGTCTCTGCGAATCGCACGCGCCATCCGTCAACCAATTCCTCCGAAAGATCCGCCAACGTCTGGATCGGAAGATGGTTCGGCCACACGGGATGCTTCGCGTAGTCGATGAAGTCGAATTCCCAATAGGATTCGTCAGGACGGTCATCCGTATGGATATCCACGAGCCTCACGCGCTCTGCAAGCGGATCGATTTCCCAGTCCCAATCGACGTTCAGGTCACGGATCTCCAGCCGCTCGTTGTTCAGGAGACGGAACGAACCGTAATCCGTGGATATCTCGATCTCCCAGTACGTGACAGCACGGGCAACGCTCGGACGGTAGAACACAAGACACGCACCCTTACCGTCTATGAGCAGATCCTTGGTGTCGGAGATGACGATGCCTTCCCTGTCGTGGCAACGATAGGTGCCCGGCGCAAGTTCAACGCGATCCGCGCCGATCTCCCTCGCGTAGGCAATCGCACGCGTCACGCATGCGGCGTTATTGGAGTGCGACGGCGAAAAGCCGAAGTCCGCAGCCTTCACCACCTTGCCGCCGTGGGGACGCGGACGATCTATCTCAAAGTCGGGGCACCCAGTCGGAAGCGGCAGCGATGCCGCCGCCTTATCCGGCGAACGCCAATCGACCATATTCCTTCCAAAAGGCAGGAACTCGTAGTTTCCCGGATTCTTTGCGAACACGGCCTTCGACCCATTTTCCGAAAAGCTCTTCGGCAGAGGCTCCGCGCTTGCGCACACACAAGCCATCATCGCAAACATCAGAATGTATCGTATAGGCATAATATAGTTAGATAGTGGGTAGTGGGTAGATGGTAGATGAACATAATTAAAGCCACGAAGCGGCGATTTAGGGGCGAAGTGACATTTAATCTCACATGTCACTTAGTGATCCTGAACACAAGGGCATGCTCGCTTGGCGACGTACCCTGCCTGAAGAGCGGCATCACAATCTCAACATCGTCTTCAACCTGCCGCCAGTCGACCTTGTTCGTATCGCCGACAACGCCAACCGATTTGACATGACCGATGCCCCGAACGCGAATGCGCTCTACCGAGCCAAAGACGATCGCATACACCACCGCACCCTTCTTCGTATAGTAGACGCGATCCTGCGGCATCGTATTCGGACGTTTCTCCCAGGCGGTCGTTCCGTATATCGCCTCGCCGTTCACGGAAAGCCACCTTCCGATCGCGAGAAGCCTCTCCTGCATTATCACAGGGATGAGTCCTGTCGCATCGGGGCCGATGTTGAGCAAAAGGTTACCGCCGCGCGAACACTTCTCCACCAGCGATTCAATGCACCGTTCGTTCGTCATGTAGTCATCTACGGTCTCGAACCGGTTGTACCCGAATGAATGCCCGATGCCTCTGCACTCCTCCCAGGGATGGCTGGCAAGCACGGCATCCACGCCATTCGTCTTGCCGTCCAGTCCGCCATACTCGGTGGTGTAGTGGTCGCCGCACTTGCCCCGCATCCCCTTGCCCCAACGGTCATTGACTACAACGGTGTCCTTCACCGGCGATTCGTTGTAGAGCCAAGACAGGAACTCTGGGCCGCGCCACACCTGCCACGGATAATCCCATTCGCCGTCCGTCCAGACAATATCAGGACGGTACGCCATTACAAGCTCCTTCAGCTGAGGCAGATTCACTTCATCGACGAATCGTCCGATATCAGCCTTGTTGTAATGCGGATGCCTCCACTCCAGGAGCGAATAGTAGAATCCCATGTGCAATCCGGCGGCCTTTATAGCCTTGCTCAACTCTCCGCACAAGTCGCGCTTCGCACCCATCATCATCGAGTTGAAGTACGGCGTGTAGGCACTCGGCCACAGGGCAAATCCCTCGTGGTGCTTCGAGGTAAGCACCACATAGCGCGCACCTGAACGCTTTATGAGGGATGCCCACTGGTCCGGCTGGAAATTCTCCGCCGTGAATTCCGCCGCAAAGTCGGAATACGACTTACCGGGATGGTGCTTGGCATGGTACTCCGGAAACGCCTTGATCTTTTCCCAACGCTGTGGATTCCCATAATGCTCCGCATAGCAGTCGTAGACACTCGTGGAACCAGTCGGGGCAAACGCCGGCACGGAGAACAGCCCCCAATGGATGAATATGCCGAACTTCGCGTCGCTCCACCATTGCGGACACGGCCTTTCATTCAGGGACTCCCAATCAGCCTCGTACACCTTCGCCTGACCTGTCAGCGCGGCGAGAAAAGACAGGCCAGCCAATGTCCTTCCAATCAATGCCATGATCAACATCCTCCCTAAAAGAACAAACTACCGAACGACAATCGCAGTGCCGCTCACCTTCAAGACCTTCAGCGTACGGCTGGAAACCCGCGTGATCCAGTTTCCTGTCTCCACGTTCACAAGCTCCACCTCCGGAATCGTCTCAGGCACGGCATCGCTGAACGTGATGACATCAAGCTTACGGATCCTGTCGACGTTCGGAACGCGCACCTTCAATACGTCTGGACAGAATGCCGCCGCAGTCTCAAGCGATCCGCCCTCGTACACAAGTGTCGTGCCGACTGGCAACGCACCCACAGCGCCCAAGCGCAACGTGCCGCCGCGCAGGATCGTATCGCCGCCGTAAGTGTTGGCGGCAGCGAACGTGAAGTCTCCTGCGCCCTTCTTAGTGAATGAACCCGAAACCGGAGTTCCGATCTTTGCGTCAAATTCACGAACGGACTCCAACCCGCGCTTTACGGACACTTTCGCCTGCGTATATCCAGTGCCGCCGGCAACTATCGTGATATTGGTCACCATCTGCCTAACACTGTCGTACTCCGCAAACGCCACCGCACCATAGCCATCGCCCGTCACCTCAACCCTTGGAAGTACGCCCTCGCAGACCAGTGCCGAGAAATCCGATATCCCGGTCACAACACCTGTCCCAGGGGCGGCAAACGATACACCTGAACTGTTTCCCGTTTTGCCGTCAGTATCTATCGTCGCACCGCCCGGCCCTACGAGAAATGCGCGGAATGTAGGCTTCGCAGGAACTGCGTCCACCACAAGGCTCATGTCGGATGCAGTAGTCCGCAGCGTTCCGCGATCAAGGTTCACTACGGCATAATGCACATCCGACAGCTGATCCACGTTGCCGCATTCGAAGCATGTCATGGCGAGTGTACCACCATTGACGCAATTGACCGTAGCCTGGACAAGATAATTGACGCCAGGGGTATTGCGAATCATGTAGATGCGATCCTTGTCGTGTGTATCCACCTCTGCGGCTTCGCCATCGACGATCAGATCGGAACGGGCCGCGCCGGAAAATGACTGGCACATGGATATCTGCCCGTAGACATCCATCTTGGAATCCTTTACGCGAACGGCCCCACTACCCTTGTTCGTCGCGCCGAGCAGGAGAACCGCCCCTACATCTGATGCCGAAGCCGTCACGTTCGAGAACGCACTGTATCCGCCAGTCTGGTCAAACACCCCGCCGACATCATAGA
Organism: Limosilactobacillus gorillae; assembly: GCA_963653155.1. Classification (GTDB taxonomy): domain Bacteria; phylum Verrucomicrobiota; class Kiritimatiellia; order RFP12; family UBA1067; genus UBA1731. The sequence continues at coordinate 13,555 of CAVJWR010000060.1, read as the reverse complement.
ATCCAACCGTGAAGCAGCCGCGAGCGAAGAAAGAACCGCCGGAAAGCGAATACGATCCGGGGGTAGTACCGGCGTAGCCGCCAATGCCGGACGAGCCACGGTAGTTGTTGTATCCGATTCCATATGCGGTCACTGTCCCTCCACGCTGGAACACCGAACCGACACCATATGTGCACTTGCCGTCACTTGTCGATTCCGCACAACCGCCAACCTGCAGGCGACCTTCGAACACGCCGCCGTTCTCAACCTCCATCACACCATTTCCGTTGAGTCCCACAAAGAATGTCCTGTCATAGAAGTCTGCGCCGATGTCAATCTTGTCTTCGGCGAGCGCGAGCGTACCCCCGTCACCCAAGATAAGCCTGTTCATGCCTCCATTCGCGCCACCGATGCGGTCCGCCGAGGCAGTGCCGTATAGGCCGCCAACGCCGCCGGCAGAGATGCCGGCCCCTGCGCACAAGTTAACCGTGGAGTTAGAGATGACCGCAGTGGAGACAGCATCCGCACGGGTTGTCGCCACAAGGAACCTTGCGAGATCGTATGTGCCGCCCGCAAATGCGGCGGTGCCGTCCGTGACGCGGAACTCCTTCGCCGTCTCGCCGGATCTTGTGCCGCCACGGAACACAGTCTCGCCGCGACCGTTCACCGTAACCGTCGCCGACGGACTCGACAGCGCAACCCTTACCGTCACGGGACGCACCACAGACTCGTTGTCGAACAAAAGGCCGGATTCCATCGGCACGACGGTCCCCTGTCCATCCACATTCCCAAGCGTCAGCTCACCCGCCATGGCGGAACGGGCCACGAGCCCAACCGTGAGGGACTGCCCGTCATCCATTGCGATGATGGAAGACGCATCTGCCTTGTGGACAAGTCCCTTGACGGCGACGGCGTCCGCAGCAAGCCTGTCATTGTCGCCTGTGCCGTCAGACGTGATTCCGACAACGGAAGCCTCCACACTCGGAACCATATCGCCACAGGCGGCAATGGCAACATCGTGCGCGTACTTCGACTGCGCAACAATCCGGCCACCGGATCCGAACTCTACGGCATTGCCGTCATACGTAAGCCACGAGATATCCGTTCCTTCAAACTGCGGCAGTATCAGCGTCTTGCCCGTTTTGCTCCGAATGTCCAACGTTCCTGCCGTGCGTCTCAGGTTCGCGAGCGTGATGTCGCCACCCTCAAACGCCAGCACGTTCTCGCCTTCCGACACGCATATTTCCGGCAAACCTGAGAATGCGGACGAATCCTCGACGGAGAGCGTCGCGTTAGACAGGCTCAACGCGCTAATGCCGGCGAGATCTACGCCATTTGTGAAGATGACATCGCCCGACAAAGCAACAGGGGCCGAACCACCTATCATGTCCACACCGTAGATGATGGGTGCGGTGGTTCCGGCGAGCGCCAGCGACGTCTTATCGCCTCCGACGAAATACCGCATCCCAGCCGTCAATTCCGCATTGCCGGCATTCTCAAGGGTGAACACCTGTGGAGTGGCATAGTTGTAGTTGGTGACAGGCGTCGCGAAGGTCTCAGGCACACTGCCAGTCCAGCGAGTCTTGAAGTAAGCGTAGTTGTAGCCCCAGTCTCGCCAGGCACTCTTGTTGTAGAATCTGTTTGTCGCGCAAAGCCACAGCGCACCGCACTTCTCCAACTGCCGCACGGACGGCATCTCCAGCGCAAAGTACCCGCTTGCGTAGAAGCCCTCCGCATAGTCACCCGGCTCATCGACATTCAGTCGGAGGGCGGAATCGAACTGGGCCGTCACCTTCGAGAAAATCGCCCTCGGCGCCTGCTGCGTGGCGCTTGGAGTCGAGCTTGTGAACGAGGAAGTCTTCGTCGCGACCTCAATCATGCGTCCGTTGCCGAGATCAAGGACTCCATGGTTGTCGAACGACTGTCCATCGGCGTTCGCCGCGAACCGGAAATCGCCAGGACCAATCACACGCAACTCGACATTAAAGTGAAGGATATGCCCTGCGTTGTTCTTTGGCAGATAGCCGAAGGTCGCCCCTTCGCCCACATATACTGTCGCGTTCTTTCTCCAACGGTTTATCTTGCCGCCCGTGAACTGGCATCCGTCCAGCAGCTCAATCCGATTGACGGTGTAGTCGTATGAAGTGAGATACGTGTTTTCGCACTGGTCGCCATGGAACGCAAGTGTGCCTTTTTCACACTTTACGACCACATCCAACTCACGGTATCCCGTAGATGTCGCATCCGGCCTGAACCATATTGTCTTTGTGTTGAACGTTCCATTCAGCGACAGCGTACCGGCAGTATTGTTGGCATAGGTGAACTGCGTGCCAACGCTGGCTCCGTTCCACCAGCCGCTATCGACATTTGCCGGAAACGCAAGGTTCGCATCGATGGTCGGGCAGCTTTCTGCCCTTACCGTGTCCTCCACGACGAACGACCCGTTTGTTTCGATCGGCAACGTCTGGGAGATGCCCGTGCCAAACGTGTACTTCGGCGCATCAGCCCCGGTAACGCGAACGTGCGCAATCGAATAGAGCCCTTCAAGGTCGACTGTCGTGCGCACGGAACCTGTCGCATCAAAGACTGCGGTATCCGACGTAGGGAGTTCCGGCGTGAACACGTCATCCACCACATTCGAGACTACGCCAGGGCAGACCGTCGCCACGGCGCCGTCAACGGTCCAGTTCGCCGGATTTGTCCAGCGGGAATCCTGCGCACCCGTCCACGTATACGTCCTGCCAGCGAACGCGGCAAGCGAAAGCGAACCAAACGCAAACAATATCACACGTTTCATTGTCGTCTCCTTCATTTAGAAATTTAGGGGCAAAGCTCCATCCGGGGTCAAATCCAGCGTCGCGAAACGGAAATCCCTGAGGACATCCTTGCGGTGCCTGACACGAAGCACAAAGTGCGCATCGTCTGGCACTGGCGCCGTCCACCTGACCACATCCTGAACCGTGAACGGTCCCGGCAACCATGTGCGCACGTCTGCGGCGAGGTCTGCGGACGCGAGCTTGCGGCCTTTGCCGTCATGCGCCTCAACCGTCAGCACGTAGTCGAGATATACGCGCGCAACACCCTTGTTCTCGCCTTTGAGAAGTATCTCCATCTCTGGGCCGCGCCGCTCGATTTTCGATGAAACCGGAACAAGCCGTGCGCCGGCAAGGAGATTCACGCGCTCGATCAGCGGCGAATATGTAGAGTCGCCCTTCACCTGTTCCGGCATGAACGGGAAGCTGTTGACGAGCGAGACGTGGTTGGACAGCATGAAGTCGAACCCATGCTCAAACAGGCCCTTGCCCCACGATATGAGAGTGCGGCAATCACGGGTTCCCTCGAACCAGACTGGCTTTGACTTCCACACTTCGGCCATCTGTGGCACATGGGCATAGCGCGGCGATCCTATCCAGTTTTTGAAATGCCACTCAAGCCCTATGCCGTCCCGCCGCAAGCCCACACGAGAGATCGATCCGTTGCCGATAGCGTACTCCAGAACCTCGGCACCATCGGTCATAAAGACGATATCCGTCTTCCTGAAATTATCGAGGTACATGTCCACGTACTCTTTCATGTCATCAAGCCCCAAGCGCTCCGGTTTCTGCCACTTGCGGGACGCATGGACCTTCAAGTAGAGGTCGTGGGCCTCCTTGCTGCCAATGCGAACCTTTCGCGCCTCATCGCGGAACTCCGGCTCAAGCTCCGTCGGGACGGCGGGCGGCAGCTTTCCGCAATGCCACTCTCCCCAGTTTCCGTAACTTCCAAGGTCGATTCCTGCCAGACGGGGATCGCCATCGTACCTCGCGGCAAGCGCCGCAATGAAACGGCGATGCAGCTTCTGGAATGTGCGATCCTCGAAAACCGGCGAACGGTTAGTCACGACAGCGCCGGAATAGCTTACGGCCTCCCAGACATGGCTTTTGGCGCCGGCTTCCCAAACCCATTCCGGCGTGACCGGCTTCGTCGCTCCGCTGTTCGCGCACATGACCCTGAATGCCATGGGTATCCCATGTTTTGCCGCAAACGACATGTCGTGCTCAAGGCGGCTCCAGTCATATTTCCCCTCGGCAGGCTCAAGCTGCGCCCAGTCATAGCGATTGTAGATTGCGCCAATCGACAGGTATCCATCGTAATTGGCGAAACTCCCCGACGTGACGGTCCAGCCCTGTCCGGGATTCGCCACAGGCCGAGCGTCTTCACGGTAAGTCCTTGCATGGGCCGCAACGGAAATGGCGGACCCAGCCATCAAGGCAATCATCATCATACATCGCATTGTCATGGTATGTCAGCCCTTCTGGCGCCATTCGCCATCGTGGTATGGTTCGCCCTTGCCGAGGTTTTCCGGCCATGTCAGCGGAAGCCCAAGCGCCGTCTGGCATGCGTGCCAAATGTCCGTCGCGCTGTCGCGATGCTCCGAGGGCAGTATTTTCACCCCTTCGAGGTACGCCATGCATTCCCTGTGACGCCCAAGTTTCTGAAGCGCACGGGCATATGCGATCTGCAGTGGATTCTTATTCGGGAACCTATCAAGGTAATCCTTCGCCGATTCGAGCATCTTCCCAAAGTCGCCCAATGACTCGTAATGCGTTATCACGTCGCGACCGATCCGCCACAAGTCACCGATCTCGCGGGCACGCATCAGATCCGCAAGTCGCGCAGCGCCTTGTCTCGTACGGGCACGATAGACGTAGAACACCGCTTCATCCGGCATGTTTCCGCACGACTCCAGCAGAGCCGATGCCGCCGCATGCTCGCGGAAGAATCCGAGAAGAACGGCGCACAGGTATCTGGCTTTCCAACCCTCATCGGACTTTGCGGCGGCCTCAAGGGCCGGGCGCGACTCGCGCCTGAACGGGAACACGCCCGCGACAGAACCATCAAGGACAGGCTTGCGGTTCTCAAGGAACGCAAGGCGTATCTCCGCCTCAGGATTCGGGAGCGCAAGACGGAAGATGGCCTTGGCGTCCTCGGCAAGTCCAGTCTCCTCGTACCATGAACCGAGTTCAAGGTATGTCTCATGCGGAAGTTCGTTTCGGACGAAAGCCTTAAGGCCCTCAATGCCGTCACGTTCATAGCGGAGTGCATGGTCAAGGGGAAGGAGTGAAAGCTGTTCATCGAGGAACGCCATGCGTTCCGGCTTGCCACGCAAAGCCACCGCCTTCACGAGTAGCGCGTCAAGCTGAAGCCCCTCGCACCGAAGCGATTCGTTGGCGGCATCAAGTGCGCCAGTGGCATCTCCATCTCGCAAGAGGCTTCTCGCAATGAGCGCAAATGCGGCGGCCCGATAGCCGCCAGAGAATGCGGCAACGCCAAGCCGGTCACGGGCAGATACGAGGTCGCCCTCCGCGAAATAGGCCGCGCCATCAAGATAGTTCGCCTCGCGGTCGTATAGATCGAGCTGAAGCGCACGGCGGGCAAATTCATGCACACGCGAGTATTCGCCACGACGGTAGGCAAGTTCCGCAAGGCCAATCAACGCCTCCGCGAGTGTTGCGTCTTTGGCAAGGGCCTCATTGAGACGTCTTTCCGCAAGGTCGTCGTCACGTTCGCGTAGCGCCTGTATGCCGAGCATGGCAAGTCCCTTGGCGCTTTCGAAATCGAAAGCGGCGGGGTGGTCTATCGGACGCATCGCGAGCGGCGGCGGATTTTCGTCCGCCTTCACCTCGTCGCGTTTCCGAATCGGGCCCCAGCGATCCACAAACGTCTCCGTCGTTCCTGGCACGAACGTGGGGTTCTTGAACGGCGAATATACGTTGTCCCAGCGCGGCTGGTTGAAGCACCTGCCGGCCTGCAGTTCCGCATACTGTCCATCGGAGTCGGTCAGCAGATCCTCCCATATGCCGCCTTCGCGACTCAAGGCCCACAGCCAGATCTTGCGCCCGTACTTCGCATATGGAAGCGAACGGTGATAGCTCCCGTATCCGAGGTCTCTCCACCATATGCCGTAGAAGCCATTGTTGCCTCCGATGAGATGGTAGGACTTCGGCCCGCCATAGCAGTTGTTCCTGTAGACGGACATGTCGCGCCCCTTGGAATCAAGCGGCCATGTGCGCGTCACTATTTCGCCCTCGTGTCCGACAGCCGCAACGCCGGGGAACATGAACTCCGGATCGTGCCGAAGCGAATAGGCCGCGTTCATCCAGTGGTAGTACGGCGACGGGAGCCCGGAGGCGTTGTACCATACCACGCGAGTCTCAAACTCGTCGGCATCGGCTCCAAGACGGATCTCCACCTGCCATCTGGTGCGGGTGATGTATTCCTCGCTCGCGACAAAACAGCTTACGCTGCCGTCTTCGTTCTCCCGCGTGAACCAGTCAATCGGCGTAGAGGTGGACGGCGAATGCCCGATTATGCCAAAGTTGAACTCGATGCCGCCAGAAAGCCACGGGCCGCGCAGGGCGATGTCCCTGAACTTCATCACATGGTTCGCATAAATGAAATCCCTTCCGGCAACCTTGTCATGTGCACCCCACACCTTGCCGCCGATTTCGGGCAGTATCTTCACCGATATGCGGTCGTTCTCAAGCGTGACCGTCTTCCATGCGCGATCCTCCGCCACATCCGTCGATCCGTCATATCGGAAGTACGGATAGCGGCGCTCCGCCGTAGCCGGAATCGGATCAGGATCGGAAAACGGATACGTCCTGAACGTCTCTTCTGAAATCTCAATCTTCGCTTTCATGGGTAGATAGTTGGTAGATGGTAGTGGGTAGTGGATAGATTTTAGCCGTGTAGAAGTGTAGAAATGTAGTTGAGGGGTTGAGAGGTTGAGGGTTAAATGATTAAATATTTAAATGGTTAAATGCAATCGTAAATCGGAAAATCGTAAATCGCAAATCTTCCTACTCCTGTATCCTATCCTTCTTGAAGGTGAACAGTGCCGCATATGCCATGGAACAGGCTCCGAAAAGATATGCGCACCCCATAAGGGAGAATCCTATCTCGAAGCCCTTGATCCCGTAATGGTTGCTCAACGCGCCTATGACGAGAGGCGAAAGCGAACCGATGAGCATGCCGGCGAGATCCGCGACGGCGACCACCGTGGCCCGATTCTCCGGACGCACCACGTCAAAGGCCGAAGTCTGTGTGTTTGCCTCGTATGTGCCGCGGCATATGCCGTAGGCCATCGTCGCGGCGAAGCAGGCGGCGATGGATGTCGAGAATCCGAACCACACGAGCATAGGTGCGCCAAGCATCATCGCTGAAGCCTGAAGCGCAAGACGGAAACGCGGGAACCCCCTACGGATGTAGTGGTCGGTCACGAACCCGGCAGCCATCACAGCTATGAAGCAGCAGGCGTGGTGGTAGAGCATCGTGCTGTTGCCCGCCTCGCCGACCGAGAGGCCAAACTTCCGGGCGGCAAACTTCGGGGCCCAGCTTATGTAGGCATTGTTCGCAAAGTTGATCGCGATGAAGCCGAAAGCGTTCATGAGCAGCGTAGGGCAACGCACGAACGCGAGGCACCCATCCTTGAACGATCCCTGCTTCTCCTTCTCGCCATTGCCGTCCACAGGCTTGCCGCGCCTATCCTTGAGAAGCCATATGAATGAGACCGCGAGCAAGAAGCCCGCCGCGCCGAACACCCAGAACACGACTCGCCAGCCGCCACACACCTTGAGCGTCCACGCGACAAGCGCCCCGCAGATCATGAGACCAATGTACAGCGCACTCTGGTGTATCGCAAGCGCGAGCGTACGCGATTCCTTGTGGTGCGTGGCGATGAGCGCGTATGCGGAAGGACAGTAGAACGACTCGCCTATCGGCGTGAAGACGGAACGGAAAAGGATGAGTCCGACGAGGCCACCCGCAAGGCCGGTGAATACCGTCATGAGCGACCAGAACATGAGAGCAACCGTAATCACCCACTTGCGGTTGAACCTGTCGCCCGCATAGCCCGCGATTGGAACGGCAAAGGCGAACACCACGAAGAAAACGGTGTTGGCAAGGCCCATTTGAAGGTCGTTGAGTCCAAGCTCTTCCTGTATCGGAAGCGTGAGCAGCCCGAACAGCACCCGATCCGCCTGCGAGAAGAAGAATGCGAGCGAAAGGAGCGCAAGCAGCAGCCACTTGTAGTTCTTGCCCATTTCAGTAGGCCTTTCCGAGATTGATTGCCGGATTGCGGACGAACACCTTCGCAAGCGATTCCCAGTAGTTGTTGCAGTCCATCAGCATGAGAGTGCCGATGCCAAGCTTCGTCTTGACGATCTCAAGTCCCTCCTTGACGGCCTCGCGATATAGCGGCGCGTTCTCGTTTTCCGTAGTGGATATGCGGCTTCCGGCATAGCACCCCGTAAGGCCCACCCACGCAATCTCGCCATCAGGCCTTCTCACCTGGTAGAATCCGGGAGCGGAATATCCGGGGAGCCTGAAATGGTCCTCCAGACAATGGAGGAACGATGTGCGGGCTATCGTGCTTCCAAAGTGAAGTATCTTGCCGCCACACTTCTTCACCTGCATTGGAAGCGACCTCTCGCCGAACGGCGGATCATCCCACTTCTGCAGGGAAAGCATCTCGGCGGCACGCTTCCCCCAGCCGGTCCAGGAATGCGAAATCTGCTGCCCGCGTGGCGCATCTGGATAAAGGCTCATGAAGGCGAGCGGTATCGAGCCGACCCAAAGCACGGACGCGCTGTCTCTGCGGGAGACATCGGCTGGCCGGTGATCCCAGCGACGGCTGATGGCTCCGTTGAGGAAGCATTCGGAACGCTGAAATGACGGAAAGAAGAAATTGCCATCCTCGCCGACGGCCTCCACAAGGGCCTCTATGACGGTCTTTGCGCCACCTACAATGTGTCCGCACGCCGACAGCGACGAGTGCACCATCAGGGTATCGCCCTTCCTGACGCCAAGGTCGCGGAATGCCGCAAGGATATCCGCCTTCCCAATATCCGGATCGTGCGACTTGTCGCGCTTTGCCGGAACGGACGGCGGCACAAGCGAGAGGGATTGGCCTTCGCCAATGTCAACGTGGCACACGGGATTGCCCGAGGCATACGTCCTGAGCCGCACGCCGATGCGAGGCGTCACCGCATACGCCCGAAGTCCAGCGTAGCGTTCGCGGTCATATGCAAGTTCAGGAACTACATCCGGCTTCTCGAAGCGCTCAGGGGTAAAGTCGCTTATGAACCCGGCGGCACCGCAATCCTGCAACGCATCCAAATGCTCGTTTGAAAGCGCCGTTTCCGGCTCAAGCACAACAAGCGCACCACGCGCATCTTCACCCGCAAGGAACTGCGCCTCGCTTATCACCCGCATCAGACTCATCTTCTTGGTTTTCTCCTGTTTCTCCCGATGCCGCCCATTGTAGTGGAGGCAGGGCCGGACTGTCAAGAAAAACGGCATTCATTTCAAACAACATTTTCTCACAAATCAAACAAGCCATATTATGGTATACTTCGCCCCCATGGGGAAAGTTCCACACAAGACATCCAGGCGTTTGCCGCGCGTCACAGTGTTCGTGTCGATGCGCAGCTGCTACGGCCCTTCCGTCATGCGCGGCATCTTCGCACACATCGCGGAGCATGGCGAATGGCGCCTCGACATCGTCCGATCCGAGAAGGACGTCTCTGAGCGGATCATCACCGAGGCCTGTGCGCACCACGCGAACGGATTCATCGTCGCCATCACGGACATCTTCGCGCCTTTCAAGGCGCTCTTGGCAAGCGGAGTCCCGTTCGTGACTATCGAGAATGACGCACTGGCGAAGGAAGTGCAATCGCCACTCGTAAGGCACATCCGCCTCGACAACCATGCCATAGGCCGCAGCGGCGCCCGCGAATTCATTGCCGAAGGCAGGTACTCCACATTCGGCTTTGTGCCGGAAAGGAGCGGAACGGCAGCATGGTCGAGCGAGCGCTGTCGCGGCTTTACCGACGAGCTGCACCGACACAGCGCGGCCTGCGTCACATTTTCGGAGCCGCCAGCCGGCGGCAAGGCGGAGCGGATCGGCAACCTTGCGAAGTGGCTGAAGCGTCTGAGGAAACCGGCAGCGATCATGGCGGCAGACGACAGCATAGCGATGGACGTGCTGCAGGCGTGTTCGGCAGCTCGGCTCCGCGTACCGAACGACATTGCGGTGCTCGGCGTGGATGACGAAGAGTTCATCTGCGAGAGCACAACCCCGCAGCTTTCAAGCATTCGCCCCAATTTCACGGAAGCCGGGAGGCTTGCCGCCGAGACGCTTGAGCGGCTGATGCGCAACAGTCTGCGGAACAGGGACGGCGCATCCGAAATAACGGTAAAGGGAGAGAGCGAAATCATCCGCCGCGCATCGACGTCTCGCGAGACATCGTCCGGGCAGCTCGTCCAGAGGGCGCTTGCATTCATTCACCACAACGCAAAAAGGGGCATAGGGGTACGCGACGTGGTCGCCCACCTGCGCGTATCGAGATCCCTTGCGGACCTTCGGTTCCGCGAGGTGCGCGGAGAGTCGATCCTTTCCGTGATCACGGCGGCACGGCTCAGCGAACTGAAGGCGAAACTCGCACGGACGGACGAACCCATCGGCGAGGTCACGCGCCGTCTCGGCTGGGCAAACGAGAACTACCCGAAGAACCTCTTCCGTAAGCACTTTGGGATCACGATGAACGAATACCGCCAGAGGAATCGCGCATGAGCAATACGCAAAAGCTTCCATCGCAGGCCGACATAACGAACGAACAGATCATCCTCTCGCCGGAGAAGGACGGCATAGACGGCATACCGGCGATAAGCCATGGCCTGTACAGGACAAACTGGAAAGCATTGCCGGAACACGTGCACGAGGGATGCATCGAACTCTGCTTCTGCTCACGCGGGTCACTGGTGTTCGAATGTGAGGGCAAAACATACTCGCTGATGCCCAATAACGTATTCCTGACCCAACCAGGAGACCGGCATCACCTGACGACAAACCACAAGGGCATGCGCATGTACTGGCTCTTCTTCCGCTATCCGCGCCGGGGCCGCACCATCCTCGGACTCTCCGCAGCCGAGACGGCGGCACTTGTGAAACGGCTATCCTCAATCAAGGCACACGATTTCGCGGTAGACCGATCAATGCGCCAGCTGTTCCGGGACATCTTCAAGGCATACGGAGAACAACCACGCGGCGCATACCGCACACTCGTGCTGCGCACCCTCATCCTCCAGATCCTGCTCATGACAATACAATCGGCGGACAACAGGCCTACCCTGAAAGCGCTTGCGAAAATCTCAGACATCGCAAATCAGATAGCGCTTCGTCCATCCCACCGCTTCACGGTAGCGGAACTCGCCCGCCAAGCAAAACTATCCGAGAGCCATTTCTCGGCCATGTTTCGACAGGTGATAGGCATGCCGCCGTATGCCTATCTCGCAAAGTGCCGCCTTGAGGAAGCCAGACGACGCCTTACGGAAACCGATGATCCCATAGGCCGCATAGCCATCGATCTCGGATACTTCTCCCCGCAGCATCTCGCCGCCCAGTTTCGACAGACCTACGGCACCACCGCAAGCGCATGCCGGAAGGGAAGATAAGAATAAAAAACAAGGAGACCGCTTAGGCGATCTCCCCGTTTTTTGTGTTCTTTCCTCGCGAAGCCTTACTTGGCATCCACGGGAACGATTGTGACGAACTTGCCGTCCTTGATGAACTTCACCTTGCCGTCCTTAAGGGCGAAAAGCGTGAAATCGCGACCGCATCCGACATTCGCGCCGGGATGGATCTTGGTGCCGCGCTGACGCACGATGATCGAACCAGCCTTGAGAAGCTGGCCGTCATAAGCCTTGACGCCAAGGTACTTCGGGTTAGAATCGCGTCCGTTACGCGCTGATGCTGAAGAAGCCATTTCTCTCTACCTCCCCTTAAGCGATCGACTTGACGGTTGCAACCGTGTACTGCTGACGGTGACCAACGGTGCGGCGCGAGCCTTTGCGGCGCTTCGCCTTGAAGTTGATCGTCTTGACGCCACGCTTCACGCCAACGATCGCGAGGGTCACAGAAGCGCCTTCGACATATGGCGTACCAACCTTGAGCGTAGTACCGTCGGAGACGGCACAAACGGTATTGAGGACAACCTCCTTGCCCTCCTCGGCCTCGATCTTTTCAATCTCGACCGTGTCGCCGACCTTGACAAGCACCTGCTTGCCGCCGGTTTCCAACACTGCGTATGCTTCCATTGTGTTTTCCTTTGGATGTTACATCCTCTTTCCGTGAGGAAAAACTGATTTCCTCGAAAAGAAGGGTGCTTATTGTATCAAAAGCCGTCCTTTTGCGCAAGTGCCAGCAGTCCCCTGGCATGACGCTGCGCCACGGAGGCGGCGCGTTCGCCGCCAAGCATTCTGGCGATCTCCTTCACGCGGGCATCGCCGGACACCTCTCGTATGGCGCTTCGCGTCCGCCCGCCAGATACGGATTTCGCCACCACGAGATGTCGGCATCCATATACTGCGGACTGCGGAAGGTGCGTTATGGCTATAACCTGATGGTGTTTCGCCACCGCCAGCAGCTTCTCACCGACCGCATGCCCAGTCTCGCCGCCAATGTTCGAGTCGATCTCATCGAACACAAGCGTCGATATCGAATCCCGCTCGGCAATCACGGCCTTAAGCGCGAGCATCACACGCGCAATCTCGCCCGTGGATGCGATTTGCGCAAGCGGACGCGACGACTCGCCGGGGTTAGGCTCGAACCTGTACACGATACCGTCACAGCCGCTTGCATCCGGCTCATGCGGCTCGATGCCAACCGAAAAGCCCGCCTGGAGAAACCCAAGATCTCGCAGTTCAGCCGTCACGGCGGCGGCAAGTTTCGTCGCCGCCTTCTTTCGCATGGCGGAAAGTGCGCTACCCGCCTTGCGCACGGATTTCTCGGCGACCTCTATCTGGACGTCAAGTTCCCTGATCTTTCCGTCGCGATCCTCAAGGTCGGCAAGCTTCTGCGCCCGCCTATCGCGCAACGCAAGGATATCCGCCACGGTGGCGCACGTGTACTTGCGCTTGAGCCTGCGCACGAGTGATATCCGATCATCCAGTGCCTGAAGCACGGCAGGATCGGCGTCTATCAGGCTCACCGAGTCGGCGACCGAGCGGGAAAGCTCCTGTACGGACGTTATTATCTTCTCAAGCTCATCGTCCCACTCATTCGCCGGGGCGTGGTATTTCGCCATCTCGCGAATGCGCCCTTCCGCAAGGATAAGCAGATCTGCGGCGGAAGTCTCACAGGCATCGCCGCCATACGAAATGCCGCCCTCTCCCGAAAGGGCGGCATTTGCGGCATTTGCGGCCTCAACGATCTCTGACGCGTGTGCGGCCGCCTCGTGACGCGCGGTAAGCGACTCCTCGTCATCCTCGGAAAGGTTCGCGGAGTCAATCTCCTCGATGGAACCGCGAAGCCGCTCAACCTCGTCGGCGACATCTACAGCACCGGCAAGCTCGGCCCGTCTGGCCCTGAGATCCGAAAGCTTGCGCCACTCTGTGGAATACGCCCGCAGATCGACCTTCCCGTAGCGGTCAAGCGCATCGCGCTGGAAGTCCTCATCGACAAGCGAGCGGCGGTCATTGGGTCCATGTATGTCAACAAGTCTATCGCCAAACGCCCGAAGGGTCTGCACCGACG
>CAVJWR010000059.1:5289-18535 GCA_963653155.1 Limosilactobacillus gorillae | reverse complement strand
GGTACGGGCTTCGTCTGTACAGGCAACCGCTTCACGAACCTGCGCGGCGTCGCGATTCAGATCCAGTGCGCGAACGCCTACGTGGCGGACAACGTGATTGATTCGGTCTATCGCGGCATCGAGATCTCGAACCTGCTCCATTACCAGGAGGGTCCCGCGCCCTACAACCTCGTCATTCGCGGCAATGCGATCCGCCGCGTCAATCGTGGCATCCGGTCGTCCGCGATGACGGTTAACCATCCGCCGGCGAAGTCCGTGCCGTTTGCGGACGTCCTCATCGAGGGCAACGCGCTCGCCGAAATCGCCGAGCGGGCTTTCATCTTCAATAACCTGGATGCCCCAATTGTCCGCGACAACACGCTCGACGGCCAACCGCTTGGATGGCCCGATGCAGAGGGGAAGTGAAGAGAGAAATATGCGACGTTCCAAGGATCAGTTTCTCAGAATGGGTTTTGATAAGGCCTTTGTCTTCGGCGCCTTAGTGCTGTCGTCCGTGGCGGCGCTGTCCGCCGGCGCGGCGGACGTCACGGATGTCACGTTGACAAAGCCGTGCATGCGCTGGCTTTGGGGCGGCTTCGGCTTCCACAACTCCGAGGCGACGATGACGCCGCTGATGTCGGACGAATTTCGCGACCAGCGTGTGCTGAAGACCTTTCGCGAGATCGCGCCGACCTATTCTCGCGTGTTCGCGGGCTTTCACGACTGGACGCCGGCGGCGATGGACGCATTCGCCGACTACTACGACGCGACGTTCCGGCGCGCGGGGACGACGCTCTATCTCGTGCCGGGGCGCATGCCGGTTGTGACGGACGGCTTTGACTTCAAGGGCTACTGCGAGAACGTCGCCACGCGGCTCGACTATCTCGTCAAGGTGCGCAAGTGCGTGAAGATCCGCTACTACGCGCTCACGAACGAGATGGCGTCCGGCCCGACGTGGGGATGGTTCTCGGCGCATCGCGACGTCTACGAGAGGCTGTGCCGCGAGCTCTACACGGCGTTTCGGCGGCATGGACTCGACATCGGACTCATGACGCCCGATTCCGCCATGCCGAAGCACATCGATGACGTCGTGTGGGCGACGCAGAAGATCAACGACATCACCGAAGTCTACTGCTGGCACTACTACGACCGCGCGGCGAAGCCGGGCGAGGCGCGGGTCTATGGTGACGTATACGGCTACATGACGAACCTCGTCTCGCTCTGCCTCGGCCGCGAAAAGCGCATTTCGCTCGGCGAGTGGGGCATGACGGGGCCAATCGTGCCGTATCGCGAGGGGCACATGCGCGACGACGGTCACGGCGGCTGGCGGTGGCCGATGAGCGCGTTCGCGCGCGAGGTCGCGATCTGCCGCGCGGAAATGGGGCTTGCGGCGCTGAACGCGGGCGCGCTCAATGCGGTGAGCTGGAGTTTCGTCGACTATCCCGACCCGTTCCTGCGCGAGGATGGCGACACGTCCGAAGAGAAGGCGCGCTATGACGTCGCGCGGTTCTCGGGCTGGGGGCTTGATGTGCGCTACAACAAGAACGGGCTCTTCCGCTGGGACGACGAGAACGGGGACTATTCGTCCTATCCCGACCTCTACACGATGGGCTATCTTGTGAAGCTTTTCCGCAAGGGCGCGCGCGTGCTGGAGCCCGCGTTCGACGACCCGGAACTGCGCATCGGCGCGGTCACGAACCCTGACGGATCCTGTTCGATCGCCGTCATCAACTGGGGCGCGGCGAAGACGGTTCGGATCGCGAGTGAGCATCCGCTCGCGAAGCCCCTGCGCATCTACGAATACGATTCGGCGAAGCCGCCGATGAACGCCTTCAACGACCTCCAGCCGATGAAAGGCGTGGTCGTGGCGACGAACGGAGTCTTCACGGCGACGTTGCTACCACGCGCGATGGCGTTTTTCACGACGGACTACGCCGACCGTCTGCCGCCGCCTGTCACGGGCGTGAAATTGGTGGACGACGGTGCCCTCGTCTGGGATGCCGTGACCGATTCGGAACATGTCTACTATCGCGTGTTCCGTGACGGCGAGCAGATCGCCTCGACCGTCTCGACGCGGCTGGACGTCAAGGGTGAGAAGGGTGACTACGCCGTCCGCAGCGTCGACCGCTGGGGCAACGTGTCGGAATAATGATTTTTAGAAACTTGGAGAAACAAAATATGAACAAGGTTGTGGTCGTGACGGGCGGCTGCCGGAACACGGGGCTGGAGATCGTCGACCGGTTTCTCCGCGAGGGGGCGAAGGTCTTCCTCTGCGGATCGAATGACGCCTCCGTCGCAGAGGGCGTGCGGGCGCTGACGGCGCGCGGGCTCTCCGGTTTCCGTGCGCTGACGTGCGACGTCTCGCGCCGTGTGGACGTCGAGGCGATGATGGATGTCATCGAGAAGGAGGCCGGACGGCTCGACGTCGTCGTCTCGAACGCGGCGAATTTCGGTCTCGGTCAGGGCACATGCCTGGAGACGACGGATGCGCAGTTCCAGTCCGTCCTCGACGTGAACGTCCTCGGCGGCTTCCGTCTCGTGCAGCTCGCGGCGAACCGCTTCTTCCTGAAACAGGCACGAGACCCGAAGACCGATCAGCGGGGCGTCGTCGTGTTCGTCGGATCCAACTCGTCCGAGCGCGTGAGCCGCAACCGCATCACCTATGTCGCCTCGAAGGGCGCGATGGACGCGATGATGAAGGCGTTTGCGGTCGACCTTGGGCCTAAGGGAATTCGCGTCAACATGGTCGCGCCGGGCTTCATCTGGACGAGCCGCTGGAACTTCCTCTCCGACGAGATCAAGTCCCAGCGGCGTTCGCTCGTGCCGAACGGACATGAGGCGAGCGGGACCGACGTGGCGGAGGCCGTCGCGTTCCTGGCGAGCGACGGCGCGCGCGGCTTTCAGGGCGCGCGGATCGTGATGGACGGCGGCTCGTCCGTCCAGCTTTATCCCGCCGCATGCGAGGACGACACGTCGAAGATGCGGGAGCGGTAAGCGGATGGGCTGGGCTCTCGAATGCTACGCCGCGTCGCCGTGCGTGGTCGCGGAAGGGCCGCGCTGGTGCGCCGCCGACAAGACGCTCTACTGGGTCGATCTCACGGGCGGGCGGTATCTGCGTCAGCGGGACGGCGCACCGCCGACGGCGTTCGAGGCGGTCGATCCCGGTCTCGGCAAGATCGGCGCGCTCGCGCCGCTCGGCCACGGACGGCTCCGCCTCTTCACGGCGCGATGCGAAGTTTGGGACACGGATTTCGGCGGCACGCCCATTCTGCGCTGGAAATTGCCGGGTCACGAGAGGCGGCGGTTCAATGACGTCTGGGTCGACGGCGCGAATGCATTCTGCGGCGTGGCGCACGAGCCGTCGCAGGGACTGAAGGGCGAACTGTGGCTCATGCGGGACGGTACGTTCACGTGTCTGGAGCCGGCAACGGAGGGGAATCCGAACGGCATGGGCGTCTCGCCGGACGGGACGACCTTCTACTTCGTCGTCTCGGACGAGAAACGGATCTACGCCTACGACTATGACCGCAAGACGGGGCGGCTTGCGAACCGTCGCATCCTCGTGGACGACTTTGCGGTGCCGGGTGTGCCGGACGGAATGACGGTCGATCCGCGCGACGGGACGCTCTGGGTCGCGTTCTGGGACGGGGCGCGGCTGGAGCATCGCGCGGCGGACGGACGGCTTCTGGACCATGTCGTGTTCCCGATGAAGAAAGTGACGAGCGTCGAGGTCGGAGCCGGGCGCATCTTCGTGACGACCGCCAACAGGGAGCCGGACGCGACGGCTTACTTTGCCGCGACGGGCGCGGGATCGGTCTTCGAGCTGAAGCCTTTGAACCAGTAAAGAAAGGAAACGAACGGAAATGAAACTCGGATTGTGTCTTCACCCCGAAAAATGGACGGACGCGCATCTTGCGCTGGCGCGGCAGCTTGGCTGCGAGACGGTGATCGCCTGGGTGCCGTTTGGCGCGGGCGACGGCGTGTGGCGCCTGGAGGACTTCGTGCGCATCCGCGAACAGGCCGCGCGGCACGGGCTCGTGCTGGAGGGCATCGAGAACTTCCATCCTCAGCACCTCGACCACGTTGTCCTCGATGAGCCGGGCAAGGAGGAGCAGATGGCGAACCTGATCCAGACCGTCGAGAACGCGGGCAGGGCCGGGATGAAGGTCTTCGGCTACAACTTCAGCTGCTGTGGCGTGCAGGGCTACTATACCGAGGCGAACAACACGAACGGACGCGGCGCGGCCTCGATCAAGATGTTCGACGAGGCAAAGGTCGACCACTCGCCGCTGCCGTCTCGCCGCTTCTGGTTCAACACCGAGATCGAGCGCCGCAGCGCGGTGGACGTGCTGCCGCCGACGACGCCCGCGCAACACTGGGCGCGCCTGAAGTATTTTCTCGAAAACCTCTGTCCCGTCGCCGAGAGGTACGGGATGAAGCTCTGTGCGCATCCGGACGATCCGCCGATCGAATACCTGAAAGGCACATACCGTCCGCTCACATCGGTCGAGGGCTACCGCAAGCTGATGCGGCTCGTCGACTCGCCGGCGAACGCGATCGAGTTCTGCCAGGGCACGATCTCGACCATGCGAGGCGTCGACGTCTACGCGGCGATCGAGGAGTTTGCCTCGGCCGGTAAAATCGGCTACGTCCACTTCCGCAACGTCTCGGGGCAGCTGCCAAGGTATTCGGAGGTCTTCATCGACGACGGTTACGTGGACATGAAGAAGGCAATGGCGATCTACGAGCGGTGCGGCTTCGCGGGGACGGTCGTGCCCGACCACACGCCGCGCCTGGAGGCGGCCGACTGGTGGGAGACCGGCATGGCGTTCGCGCTCGGCTACATCCGGGGGATCATGTGAACGCGCGTGGCTACAAGTGGGTTGTCCTCGCGCTTCTGAGCGGCGCGTTCTTCTTCCATCAGGCGGATCGCGCACTGTTCGGACTGCTGACGATCCCGATTCAGGAGGATCTCGGCCTCACCGACCTTCAGATCGGCTGGGTCAACACCGCGCTCTTCTGCACGCTCGCCGTGACGACGCCGTTTGCCGGCATGCTGGGCGATCGCGTCTCGCGCAAGTGGATCATCACGCTGTCGTTGCTCTTCTGGTCGCTGATGACGGCCTGCACGGGCTTTGTCGGCGGCATTTGCGGCCTTGTCTTCTTCCGCTCGGTCGCGACGGGCGGCGGCGAGAGCTTCTACGCGCCGAGCGCGTTTGCGCTGCTTGCGTCGCATCACCGCGAGACGCGGTCAATTGCGTTTTCGGTACACCAGTCGGCGCTCTACGTCGGACTGATGTTCTCTGGCGCGCTCGTCGCATGGGCCCTGCACCTGCTGGGCGGCTGGCGACCCGTCTTCTTCGTTTTCGGTGGCCTTGGCTTCCTGCTGGGTGTCGTCTTCTGCTTTGCGCTGAAGGAACGTCCGACAGATGCGGACACGACGGCAGCGGGGCCGGCGGCGGGCGCTTCATCCGCAGCAGCACGTCCCGCCGCGCCGTCGTTCACGGCATCCCTGCGGGCCTACTTCTGCAATCCGTCCGCATTGCTCGCGTCGGTCGGCTTTATCGCGGTCGTCTTCGCCAACAATGCCTACCTCTGCTGGGCGCCGAAGTTCGTCGCGCGCAAATTCGGGCTCTCGGTCGGTGCGGCGGGGAGCGGCACGATGCTCTACCATCACGTGGCGGCGTTCGCGGCAATCATGCTCGGTGCGTTTGTCACCGACCGCCTTGTCGTCCGGCATCCGCGTTTTCGGTTGGGCCTGCAGATTGCCGCGCTTGTCGGCGGAGCGCCCGCACTCCTGTTCGTCGGCCTTGCGCCCGGTGTCGCGGCGTGCTGGTGCGCGGTTGTCTTGTATGGCGTCTTTCGCGGACTCTTCGAGGTGAACACGCATGCGAGCCTCTTCGACGTCGTTGCGCCGGAGCATCGGGCGAGTGCCGAGGGTTTGATGACGATGATCGCCTTCTTCGTCGGGTCTCTGTCGCCTCTGCTGATGGGTGCGCTGTCCGACCGTTATGGTGTGCGAGGCTTTGAAGTTGGCTTTGGCGTCCTTGGCGTGGGCTATCTCGTCGGCGTCGCGGCGTTGCTCGCGTCGTTTTTCTTCACCTTCCGCCGCGACCGCGTTGTTGAATAGGCAAGATGGTTGCGACCATCCTGTGGCATATTTGATTCGTGCACCAAGATTATGGATTTTGGTATAATTGATACCACGTGATGCGTCTGACAAGGTTTGGACGCGGACAGAATCATGTGCTTGAGGTGATCCTGAAAGCAAAGAAAGGTGACGAGCATGAATGAATGCGTTGAGAATCAGATTGTGATCTATCAGCCGAACGAGACGCTTCGGTTGGATGTTCGTCTTGAAAATGAGACGGTTTGGCTCAATCAGGCTCGGCTTGGTGAATTGTTTGGTGTTGACCGAACGGTTGTAAACCGTCACATTCACAACATTTACAAGACAGGCGAGCTTGAAGAGGCATCAACTTGTGCAAAAATTGCACAGGTTCAAAACGAGGGCGGGCGGATGATTTCTCGGACCGTTCCATTCTACAATCTCGATATGATCATTGCGGTCGGATACCGTGTGAATTCATTGAGGGCTACGAAGTTTCGTCAATGGGCGACAGTCGTCCTTCGGGAGTACCTTCTCAAGGGGTATGCGGTCAACCAGAGACTGAACCAACTTGAAGACAAAATAGATCGTCGTCTTGCCAGACACGAAAATCGTCTGTCTGTACTTGAAGAAAAAGTCGATTTCTTCGTCCAGACGAAGGAACCGCCGTTGCAGGGCGTGTTTTATGACGGGCAGTTGTGGGATGCTCGTTCACTGATGGGGAAACTAATTGTCCGGGCGAAGAAATCGATTCTGTTGATTGACAGTTGGGTTGGAACGGAAACGCTCGACATGCTTGCAAGCAAGCGCAAAGGGGTTGAGGTGGAAATTGTCTCGTCCGAGCGTGGCAATAAACTCGCTGTCAGCGATGTCGTGAAGTTCAACGCCCAATATGGCGGTCTCTCGGTGAAAACAAATGCGGCATTCCATGATCGGTTTCTCATTCTTGATGACAAGGAACTCTATCTTATCGGCGCATCATTGAAAGACCTCGGCAAGAAATGCTTTGCGTTCGCGAGACTTGACGCGGGTGAGATTGCGGGATTGAAGTCGAGGATGTGAGATATGTGACTTCTCTGTTGCGCGGAATGGGCATATGTTAGGTTGCCAGTCTCGTCGCCGATATGCTAAATTTTCTCTTCAATACGTTGATATAAGGAGAGAAAATGTCGAAAAGCAAGAGCAAAAAATACGTTGGATTCGGTGACTTTCTGCTGCGACTTTCGCCACCCGGCTACCGCCGGTTCGCACAGGCGCCGTTCTTCGAGACCTACTACACGGGCGCGGAGTCGAACGTCTGCGCGTCGCTCGCGGTCATGGGCGAGCGGACGGCGTTCGTGACGCGCGTCCCCGACAACGCGATAGCCGAAACAGGACTCGGCGAGTTGCGCCGCTTCGGCATTGATGTCTCGGGCGTCGCACGCGGCGGCGAACGCCTCGGCATCTACTACTGCGAGAAGGGCGCTTCGCAACGTCCCTCGAAGGTCATCTACGATCGTCTGCATTCGGGGTTCACCGAGGCGACGCGCGGCGACTTCGACTGGCCGTCGCTTCTGAAGGGCGCGGACTACTTCCACTTCACGGGCATCACGCCGGCCCTTGGCGGCGATTTGCCCCGCATCTGCGAAGACGCCTGCAAGGCCGCGAAGAAGGCGGGCGCGCGGATCTCCTGTGACCTCAACTACCGCAAGAACCTGTGGGACACGCAGACTGCCGGGCGGACGATGACGCGGCTGCTCGCTTCCGTCGACCACCTCATCGCGAACGAAGAGGACGCGGAGAAGGTGCTGGGCATCAAGGCGGACGACTCGGACGTGACGGGCGGCAAGCTTTCGCGGGCGGGCTACGTTGGCGTCGCGCAGAAGTTGAAGGCCGCGTTTCCCAATCTCAGAACGGTCGCCATCACGCTTCGCCGCTCGATCAGCGCGTCAGACAACATTTGGGGCGCGATGCTTTTTGATGGACGAAAGGCGTATTTCTCGCGCGACTACAACGTCCACATCGTAGATCGCGTGGGCGGCGGGGACAGCTTTGCGGCGGGGCTCCTCTATGCGCTCGGCCACGGGTTCAAGTCGCAGGACGTCATCGAGTACGCGGCGGCCGCGAGCTGTCTCAAGCATTCGATCGAGCTGGACGTCAACCTCTCGACCGTGTCCGAGGTGCGGCAGCTCATGGCGGGCGACGGTTCGGGGCGCGTGCAGCGGTAAACGATTCAAGGGCAGTGATGTGCTATTGAATGCGCGTGTTGATGGTGCAAAAATCATAAGTTGATATGCAAAGATTACAAGAGACTTTGGGTTGCGTTTAGGCTATACTTGTGGGCATGAAAAACAACACCCCTTTCAAGATAGGCTATTTGCCGCTTTCTAAAGTCAATTGGACCAACGACACGCTTGAGGTTGCGCGAGAGAACGCAATGAAGTTCCTGCGCACGCTCCCCGGCGTAGAGGTCATTGGCCCTGACCACATGCTTGCCCTTGAGGGTGAGGCAATAGAGGTGCTTGACCAGTGGGAGAAGGAACGTCCAGATCTCATCATCGCGCACTTCCTCACGTTCTCGCTCGGCGTAGTGCCGCCGATGTTCGCCCAGCGACTCAAGGTGCCAATCCTGCTGTGGTCGCAGCCGGAGCCGGATCCTGCGGGCGGGCGGCTTCAGAACAACTCGTTCTGCGCTGCGAACATGAACGCCCACCACATGTGGCGGCTTGGCATCCCATACTTCTATGTGCATGCGCAGGCGGGCACCGCCGAGGCGGAGGAGAATCTTCTGCGGCAGATTCGAGTGGCCCGCGCGATGAAGGCGCTTGGGCGCATGCGAATCGGACTGATTGGCGGACGTGTCCCAGGCTTCTTCACGAGCTGTGTGGACGAAATGATGCTTCGTCGCACACTCGGTCCGGAGGTGAAGATCATCACAGAGCATGAACTTTTCACGGTTGCCCAGAACCTTACGGAAGAGGAGGTCGCCAAGGGGCTTGCCATCATCGATGGAGACCTCAAGACACATCCGACTGATGGCCCTCGCGGCGACCAGAAGGAGAAGTCCGCCCGGCTCATCGCGGCTGTGATGAAGCTCAAGGAGAAGTTCTATGTCGATACCTTCGCGATGCGTTGCTGGCCGGAGGTGATCCTCAACGAGTTCTACGGCATAGCGGTGTGCTCCACGCTCGGGAATCTCACGAATCACGGCTATCTAACCGCTTGTGAGGGCGACGTGTATGGCGCGGTGATGATGCGCATCGGCGAGGTGCTGTCCGGCGAACTGCCGTTCTTCTGCGACCTCATCATCTGCGAGGGCGATCATGGAACCGTGTGGCACTGCGGCGCTGCGCCGTGCGCCCTCTGCAAGCCAGGCTATCAGCCAGAACTGCACTGCTCGGCGACTGTCGAGGGCGGCGGCGTGAAGGGATGCACGGGCGAGTTTCCGCTCAAGCCTGGCCGCGTCACTCTTGCCAGACTCGGCGAGACCCGTGACGGGAAGGGCTTCCGCATGCTCGTATGCACCGGTACGGGTCTCGATACCGGTATGTTTGTACGTGGTACGCCGCTCAACGTAAAGTTCGATGCAGGTTGCGATGCGATACGTCATGAGGTCATGGAGAACGGCTGGGAGCATCACTATGTGCTCATGTACGGAGACCGCACTGAGGAACTTACGGCCCTTTGCCGCAACCTGAACATAGAACTCCACCTCGTGAAATGAACAGGCGGGAATTCATCGAAGCCACAACGGCGGCTGGTGTGGCTTCGATCTTCGGCGGATGCGCATTGCCGCGATGGACGAAGGGCAGGTTTGCCCTCAACGCATCTACGCTCAGGACATATGGGCTTACGCTTGACGAACAGGTGCATGCGGCGGTCGCCGGGGGATTCTCTGGCTTTGAGCCATGGCTTAAGGATGTTCGTGCCGCCAAGTCGGCCGGACATCTCAAGGACATTGTATCGTTTGCGCGTGACAATGGCCTCACTTTCGTGAACGGCATTGCATTCGGACAGTGGGCCAACCCGGATGCCAAGGTACGGGCGGCGGGCATTGACGAGACGCGCCGCGACATGGAACTGCTTGCCGAAATGGGATGCCCATACATTGCGGCGTCGATGTTCGGCATCCAGAAGCCGGGTTCGCCGATATTGTCTATCGAAGAGATTGCCGAACGTTTCCGTGCCGTCTGCGCACTCGGCGATGAGACAGGCGTGAAGCCGCTCCTTGAGTATTGGGGCCATTCGATGAACCTTAACACGCTTGAAGCCGCGCTTGATGTGCTGGAGAAATGCGAAAGGGATGATGCAGCGATCCTTGTCGATGTATACCACACATATCGTGGCGGCAGCCGATTCGGAACGTTCGCAAGCCTTAGTGCTGCGCAGTTGCCTGTTTTGCACATGAATGACTATTCGTTTGCCAAGCCTCGTAAGTCACTAGTCGACGCAGATCGCGTGTGGCAGGGCGATGGCGCGGCACCGTGGCGGAGTCTATTCAAGACGCTGGACTCCATTGGCGCACAGCCATGGCTTTCCGTCGAGCTTTTCAATCCTTCGTATTGCCAGACCACCCCGTGCGAAACCGCCCGCACAGCAGTGCGGAAGTTCGACGGGCTTGAGGCGAAGAACGCGCTGAAGCTTGGCGTTCAGATGTGGAGCGTGGATGACCTGTGGAGGAAAAACCCTGCGGGTGCGTTCCGGCGGCTCAGGTCGCTCGGCTACGAAGGCGTACAGTCTCTCGGATTCTACAAGATGGACTGGAGCGAACTTGAGAAGATGCTTGACGGAGAGGGGCTTCGCATCGTCGATATGCCGTTCAATGCCGAAATGCTCGCGACGGAAAGCGGTTTCAGCAGGTTCGTCGATTTCTGCAAGCGATTCGGTGTCGGCTTTGTGTTTGATCCGTGGGTGGATCCGAAAGGGATGGATGAGAGGTCGTGGCGGACGAGGGTAGCCCGTGTGGCCGAATTGCGAAAGAGGTTTGCGTCTGTCGGCATAAGGACAGGTTTCCACAACCATCAGGTTGAGCTTACGTCAAAGTTCGCGGATGGCACGTGTCCGCTTGATGCGTTTGAAGCGGCGGGAGTGGATTTCGAACTTGACGTTGGCCACGTGAAGCTTGCGGGCGGAGACCCCGTAAAGTGGCTACAGAGGCTTGCCGGACGGGTTCCGTCCATCCATGCCAAGCCCGGTGGCGGGCGTGCAGTCGGTGATGCGGACGACCGCAACGACTGGGGAATGATTCTCCCGGAAGCGGCGGCGAGCGGCGTAAAATGGGCAATCGTGGAGTGCGAGACGCGGAGAGACACCTTTGATGACGTGATTGAATCCGCGAATTACCTGAAAGGAATCCTGTGATGAATATGAACCGTAGGGGATTTGTCCGCACATCGGCATTGGCGACATTGTTCGCGGCCGGCAGATCTGTGGCTGATGGGGCGATCCCGAATGTTGTCGGCACTCCGGAAGCGTCAAAGCCGAGCGGGCGGCTCAACATGGCGATCATCGGTTGCGGCCCGATGGGCGTGGGCAATATGCGCAATCTGTGGTGGGATCAGCGTGTCCGCTTTGTCGCGGCCTGTGACCCGATCAAGGAGTCGGCTTTCCATGGCTACAATGCGAAGACGCTTCTTGGACGAGATCCGGTAAAGCGCATGATCGACGCCAAGTACGGTACGACATCGACGAAAAGCGTCGCCGACTGGCGTGAGGTCATTGCCGATCCCGATGTGGATGCGGTGCTTGTCTCTACTGGCGACTATTGGCATGCGCTCATCTCGGCGGAGGCGATGAAGGCGGGAAAGCACGTCTATTGCCAGAAGCCACTGACGCTCGGCGTGAACGAAGGCAAGGTGCTTCGCGAAATCGCGAAGAAATCAGACGTAGTCTTCCAGGTCGGTTCACAGCAACGCAGCGAATGGCGTTTCCGTTTTGCGGCTGAAATCATCCGCAATCACGCGCTTGGCGACTGCAAGAGTTGCACAATCGGATTGTGCTATGCGCACAACGACAGCCTCAAGAATGGCTATACGCGGGATTGCAGACCGCAGGGGATCCCAGCCTGGCTCGGCGACAAGGCGATGTGGGACTTGTATCTTGGCCCAGTCCGGCATTGGGAGAATGACGCGTACATTCCCGCGATTCATGCGCCAGTATGCTGGCGCTGGAATTCGCGTACGGGCAACGGATCAATCGCGGACTGGGGTGCGCACCACTTCGACATCCTGCAATGGGCGCTTGGACAGGATATGTCGGGCGGTCCGGTGGCGATCGAGAACGTAAAGACCGATATGCACGATCCCGAAAAGTGCAACCGCTATCTCGATCAGGCCACGCACTACTCGTTCGACATCGTATATGCGGATGGTTTCCGCGCCCATGTCGGCGATGAGGAAACGATCGGCCGCAATGGCCTGTGCTTCCACGGAGAGAAGGGAGACCTTTTCGTTACGCGCGGAAAGCTTGACTTGCCGCCCCCGCTCAAGAAATTCACGGAGAATGATTTGCGTGGACGGGACATCCGGCTGTACCGCAATCCGGCGGCAAATGGTTCGCACGAACTTGATTTCGTCGATGCGGTCTTTACGGGGCGGCAGTGTGCCTGTCCGGTAGAGGTTGGCCATCGCAGCGCGACGGTATGCCATCTCGCCAACATAGCAGCTCGCGCAGGACGTTCGGCGGTGGCTTGGGATCCGGTGGCAGAGGTGTTTACGGGGGCATCCGCAGATCTTAATGCGAAGCTTGATGTGCCACACCTGAACGGCTGGACTCTCAAGGCATAGCATAGCCTATTTGTAAACCGTCTTTGGCGGGAGGGACGCAATTCATTGTGTCCTTTTCGGTCGCAACAAGTTGCGACCCTCCCGTAGTCTGTCGCAAATTCCGCATTGGATTTAGTGGATGCGTCCGTTGCGCGTCATTATGGCAACCATACTTTCGTTGGGTTGTGTGGCATGGGGGGCATTTGCTACATTATGCGCATGAAAGGACTTTCTTGAGATGAAAAAGACAGTGACAGCGTTGGCGGTGGTTGCGGCGGCGGTTTTATGTTGTCGGGCAGACGGAAACTTTTCGGTGCTGACGAACGGCTCCACTGTGACGGTCAAGGCCATTGCCGGTTCGCTTCCGACGTTGACGGAGCCTTTTTTCAAGGAGTCGGTCTCAAATGTAATGTTC
>CAVJWR010000059.1:3307-5279 GCA_963653155.1 Limosilactobacillus gorillae | reverse complement strand
CTTTCGCTACAATCCGACTGTAGCATCTACCTACGAGGGTGGCTCCGAGATAACGAAAGGGCAACTCACCGTTGATCGAGGTGACGCTTTCGGAACCGGGCCTGTGACTATCGGCACGACTGGCATGGCTGCGCTTATGGCCAGAGACCGGGATGTCACCATTCCGAACAAGGTCGTGTTCAACCGTTCGGATGCATACGCTGTGGGGTTCGGCAATACGCTTGGCAGTTTGACGCTAAAGTCCATCGGCACGGGAAACAGCCTTTACAGAACGGTGCGTCTCGGACGTGAAGGGGCAGGATCGGTCGGACGTGTTACGCTGTCGCTGACAGACCCGGAATCGGAAGCTGTTCGGCAGTTTGGTTTGCAGGGCGCTGTGCAGTTGAGACTCGATGGAGGCACGATCAGGGCGTGTGCCGATGCCGAGAAGCCATTCTTCCGCGTGGTGACGTCAGGCGATGCCGCAGACATAATCGTGGCCGCCAACGGCGTCACGGTTGAGGTTCCTGCGGATTCCACTCTCGAATTTGGGCAACCGCTGTCGTTCGAGTCTGCGGTCGTCACCAACGTGGTTGGCACATGTGTGCCGGAAAATGCCAGCTTTGAGGATGGCCTGACCGGCGGATGGACATACACGACGCTTGTCGGCGGCGAGACTGATAGTGGGATCAAGCAAACTCCCTGTGCATGGGATGGGCAAGGAACATACAAGCCGGACGGTAGCAAGTTTGCGATGGTCAGGCAGGGCGTGCGGCTATCGACTGTGGTGTCCGTTCCAGAAGACGGGCTATGGCGTGTTGTCTTTTGGCGCGGGGGGAGACCCGGCGGGTATTCGGTAGATATTGGCTTGACCGTTTCCGTTGGGGACGGGAAGACTTCTTTCCCCGCATCGTCCGTCTGCGACTTCGTGGAATGCAGGACTCAGCCGATCCTTCTTGCAGCCGGGACGCACACGCTTTCTTTCGAGACTACGAACGGCGGCTCAGGACATAGCCTCAACATCGATAACGTAAGTCTTGAGCGTGTGGAGCTTGATCCGCTCAGGGGGCAGATTGTCAAGACAGGTGCGGGCACGCTTTCGTTCGACGAGTACGGTTTCGGCGGCGGTGTGGTTTCGGTCGAATCGGGTACGCTCGATCTTCGGGGGCAGTCCCTTGGGGATAGCGCAACGGTCGATGTCGCGGAAGGGGCGACTTTGACGCTTTCCGCTTTCGGGATGAATGCCGTCACCAATGGTGGCTTCGAGGCGGATGGAGCGAAGGACTTCGCTTCTCAGGCAAAGCCTCGCAATTGGACTCTCAAGACAGGTTCGTCTGAAGATTGGGGGCTTCAGTCGAATGGCGGCACATTGTCTTCCAATGGTCCGCAGACTCCGCAAGGATCCACGACAGTATTCCTGCGCGAGAACGTGGCCATTGGACAGCGTATAACGGCATCAGTCGCGGGGACGTACAGATTTTCGTTCCTTGCCGCAGACCGCAAGTTTGAGACCAGCCATAAGGTGCCTGTGGGCGTTTCGGTTGATGGTGTGGAAATGATTGCGGTTGATGCACGTAGTGCGTATGCGGATTTCACGCGGTACACGGTAGATGTTGAGTTGTCCGCCGGCGAACATGATATTGCGTTCACCACAGGACAGGCTGGTTCGGGTGTCACTTGGGGCAATATCGTGTTCATTGATGACGTCAGCATACGGCACATTCGCGACACCGATCTTGAGGTTGGGTGCGACATCCGCCTGGCAACGGGTGCAACGCTTGAACTGGATGCGTTCGGAAAGGTTTCGGTAGGGAACCTGTTCGTGGATGGTGTGCGGTTCAGGGGTGGACGCGCCGCTCTCGTCCGCACCGGCGTATCCGTGACGGGCGCGGGACGACTCTGGGCTGGAGAGTCTGCCGGCATGGCAATCACAATCCGCTGAACATGAATGCCGTAGCCATATCACTGTCGGTGCTGTTGCCGTTGGGGGCGG
>CAVJWR010000059.1:0-3221 GCA_963653155.1 Limosilactobacillus gorillae | reverse complement strand
AACTACGAAGGCCGTACGCGCATCAGCGTCGGAACGAATGGATTTGAGGTCTTGCGGACAGAGCGCACAGACGGATGTACGGCATGGGGAATTGTTTCCGACAGAATAGGAATTGGGCACGGGGCGAAAACCTGGTCGCTCGATTTCGAGATATATTCGGATCGCGACTGGTATCGCGTTGAGACTTCCCCGCAATGGCACAATGCGGTAAGGTTCTACCGTGCGGACGGCACTTTGGCGGAGAGCCACGACCTTGAGATAGAGTTCCCGGCAAGGCGATTCCTGCCATTCAGATTCACCGGTAAGGTGCCGTCTGAAGCGGTTGCCGCTGCCGTGCAGTTCGGCATCAATTCCAATCCGCCAATCAAGGCTGGCGAGAAGGTCGAGGTTCGCCGCGTCAATTTTGCAACCTACCGCGCAAATGAACGGATTCCAGAATGGATTGCCCCAGATATCCACCCCCCACTTGTGCGAAGCCTCTTCCGTACGCCTACGATGGATGCCGGTATCAAGGTGCGATACATGATCGAGGATGACACTGGTGTTGACTGGAACCGCGTTGCCGTCACAAACGAAACTGATTCTCAGGCGGTCCCTTACACGCGCAAGGGAAATGTGATCACGCTAAACCCAAAGCGTCCATGGCCGAAGGGGATAACACGGCTTGCGGTCTCGGCGGCGGACACTCAGGGACTTTCTGTCGTGTCCCGCAAGGTCTTTCTCGTTGGAGAAGCCCCTAAGGCGCAACGCATTTCGCTTAGGGATGACGGCGTTGCGTTTCTCGACGGAAAGCCATGGTTCCCGATAGGCGTCTATTCCGTTGAGCCGCATGAGTTCAACAGCTTCGACTATCGAAAGGCGTTCGGCGACTTGCTTGATGCCGGAGTGGATCTCGGGCATTCCTATCGACACTGGTGCGACGGTGCCTTCTATGAAGGGGCAGAGTCTGTAGGCACACGGCTCTTCGTGAACGGGAAGCCGGCCGTCAATGGCGACGAATGGTTCATGGATGCCAGGAGGCGCGAGCCGATCATCGCCTGGTACATAGGCGATGACACGTCCATGAACACCACGCCCCAGGAACTCTTGGATCGCGAAGAGGCCTGCCGCATGCTGGACGGCACTCGTCTTACGTGCCATGCCGATGGAGTGGGTGCGCGACGCGCGAAGTCGAATCTCCGCGACTACGTGGATTTTGCGGACGTCTTTCTGCCTGAGATATATCCGTTCGATGGGCACAGGGACGAGCAGTGCGTCGCCGAAGTGTGCCGAGACATGGATCGCTGCTTTTCGGACTATGCCCGTTTCGGGAAGGTGGCAAGGCCACGCGCCGTGTGGCCTATTCTGCAATGCTTCGACGGGGCGAGCTGGAAGCGTTATCCGACCGCAGCCGAAATGTACGCTACGAGCTTCGCCGCGATCGTACATGGGGCGCAGGGCATCACGTGGTTCAAGTACGGCGGGCAGAAGGGCAAAGATGGCCGCTATTCCGGAATGTTCCGCACACCAGCCGATTGGGCCGCCATGACGAACATCACTCGCCGAATTGCATCCTTGCGACCTGTCCTTACGGAGCGCACTCCGCCACAGCCGCATGTGCCGGAAGTAGTCCATGGGCCAAAGACGGATCTGCTCGGACAGCCATCTGTCACAATGCTTCTCAAATGCCATGGCGGTGAGGCATATGTGTTTGCGGTCAATGCCGCGCCTGAGCCTGTGCGTGCGCGGTTCCGGCTTGGCGTGCGCACGGCAACCGCGCATGTCGAGTGGGAGGACCGTGACGTTTCGCTGAAGGGCGGCGTGTTCGAGGACGATTTCGACGTCCTGGGCGTACATGTCTATCGTCTGAAAAGGGATTTGAAATGAATAGCCTCACACGGAGCCACGGAGGCACGGAGTTTCTGTACGATGTAAGACATCCCTTGTTTCAAAGATGTAAATTTACAAGAAGCATAATGACATGAAACTGAAGAAGAAACTTGCGATAGCCTTGTGGGTGGCCTTGCCTGTGGCGGCGTTCGCCGCAGAGCAGCCTGTCGTCGATACGGACGTCGTTTTCCGAGCGCCATACACGGAGGACTTCGAGATAGACGGATCGCTGGCGAATCCTGTCTGGCAAGTGGCGGAAATGCTGCCGCCGATCTGCCATGACAAAAACCAGAACGGGGGCAAGCCGTTGCCGTACAGGGCTGACATCAGGGTGGCATATTCAAAGACATCCCTCTACTATGGCGGCACGGTCTATCAGGACATGAACACCTGCATCGCCAAGTGGGATCAGCACGATCTCTCCATCTGGGATGATGACAACCTTGAGCTGTTCCTTTTCGTTCCCGGCGATGACGGGAACATCCTGTACCAGCTTGT
This sequence comes from Limosilactobacillus gorillae, assembly GCA_963653155.1. Taxonomy (GTDB): domain Bacteria; phylum Verrucomicrobiota; class Kiritimatiellia; order RFP12; family UBA1067; genus UBA1731. Next base: position 854 of record CAVJWR010000059.1, on the reverse strand, counting down.
GATCAATCCTCTTGGATCTGTGGCCGACCTTAAGGACGGAAACATAAACTGGAATGCCGAGGGCATCGTCATTAGGACCAAGCGATATGATGACAGGTGGACGATAGAGGTCAAGCTTCCGTTCGCGAGCCTGCCGATGGAGCGTCCGGCTCCAGACGATTACATTGGGGCGAGGTTCTGCCGCTGGATTCACGACGGCAAAGACCGCTATCACGGTGCCCAGCCGCAGCTGATCAATGCGGGGAACGACCAGCGCGCGCGGTTCGCCAAGCTGCTTTTCCTCCCTCCGACGGGCGAAGGTGCCGCAGAGATCATAGCGGAGGCGAATGCCTACAAGGCAGATGCGTTCAGGCGCAAGTTCTACAGCCGATACGACAGGATCGAAGCCCGGTTTGACGAGATTTCCGGTGGAACGGCGTCATTCCGCCACTCGCGGCATCCTGTGCACCGCAAGGCGCTTGCCGGTGTGGAAAAGATGGCAACTGCGCTTGCCGACTTCCGTGAGCGACACAGGGATGCCCTTGTGAAACGTCGTGACATCCCGAATTCGGACGCGACCAGACCGCTGAACGACTGGGCGGACTTCGAACGATTCGCGAACGACTATGCGTATGTGATGTGGGAGACAAGCCCGTGGGAAGTCGGTTCCCCGAAGGATATGCCGCCCGATGCCGCGTCCATGATGCCGGCCAAGATCAGATTTGAACAGGCCGGCAACGAGCGTGAGCAGATATGCCTTGACGTACATGGACTATTGACCGGGTCTCGCCTTGACCTCAGATTCTGGCCTGAGACCGTTGAACAGGATGGATTGCCGTTCCTGTCTTCCGACAACTTTGAGGTTTACCTTGAAC
>CAVJWR010000058.1:9070-18569 GCA_963653155.1 Limosilactobacillus gorillae | reverse complement strand
AATTGCTTCATCTTTTTTTTTAAAACCAATAAAAGGGTCAGGTGGCGTTATGGGAATGGCGTTCGCGAGGAAGTCGCGTTGGCGGTTTGATTGGAGGCAATGGCCAAAACTGATGCTGGTCACGGCGCTTTTGGGCGCGGGGGCCTGCGCAAGCGAATATGACGGCTACGAGATACGGGTCGTCGAAGAGGCGCACGACATCGACGCCTTCGAGAACGGCAGCTTCGAGGACATGTCGAAATACGGCCCTGTCGGACAGCACGCCGAAATCGGCCGCTATGGCGTCAACGCCAACGGCGGGCTTCGCCTGCGTCCGAACGGCGACACGATCTATCACGTCTTCAAGCTGAAGGGGCGGCTTGAGAAGGGCAAGCGCTACGTCTTCTCGGCGGACGTGAAGCCGCACGGCAAGGCCAAGGGGCTCGCCGTGCTCGACACGTTCTTCAAGGGCACCGGCAAGTCCGCGCCCGGCTGCAGCGCGTGGAACACCTGCTCCGAGGACATCGGGGATGGCTGGCAGCATCAGCGTGCCGAGATCATCGCGCGGTTCGAGCCCGAAGAGCTTGACTACAAGTTCCTGATCTACGGCAAGGTCGCAGGGGACGATCCGTCGAATCCCGAAAACTACGTGGATATCGACAACATCCGCATCGAGGTCGCCGCGCCGAAGTGGTATCTCTGCAACACGTGGCCGATCCACAATCTCGTCCACGCGGACGAGGGCCGCATACGCTTCAACTCCACGTTCTGGGGCGAGTACGTCGAGAAGGGCGCCGAAGTCGTCTACGGCTGTCGCCTCCTGTCGGCGGACGGACGGGAACTCGGCTCGACGATTGTCAAGCCGGATTCGCACGGGAACTTCACCGCCGATTTCGGGCGGCTGTCCGCCGAAGGTCTGGCGAAGGTTGCCGTGACGCTCTATGACCGGACGCACCGACTCAATCGCGGGACGCGCATATTCGACGTGACCGTGCGGACGCCAGATCGCACGAAGGGGCTCTTCGTGCGGGAGAATGGCATCGTTCTCAAGGACGGCAAGCCGTTCATGCCGCTTGGCTTCTACACGGACTTCGCCTACGCGGAGAAGTACGATCTCGCGGGCGTCGAGTTTCATTTCAGGCGGTTGCGCGATGCTGGCTTCGACACGATCATCGATTACGGGACGTACACGCTTCAGGGTGAACGCCGCGCGGCGTTCTACGCGCTGGCCGAAAAGTACGGCATCTCCGTCATCGACGATTCCTTCGGCTCCAATGCCCACACGAAGCTGGCGGCGAACCGCGAGGCGATGCGCCGCCGTGCGCAGGAGATCGCCGCATTCCCCGCGCACATCGGCTGGTACACGATGGACGAGGCGCCGGAGAACGCCGTGCCGGGGCTGACCGTCCTGCGTCGCTTCCTGAACGACATCACGCCCGGCAAGATCGTCAACACCTGCAACATCATGCGGGCCGCGCCCTACTTGCCGACGGCGGACATCGCGGGCGGTGACACGTACCCCGTGAAGAAGGGTTCGTCCAACACGCTGGAGGAGCCGAACAGCCGCCTGAAGGACGTCGCCGACTGCCGTCCCGCCGCGATCTGGTATGCGCCGCAGTGCTTCAACTGGGCGCGGATGGAGAAGGACAGCAAGAGCGCCGAGACGTACTTGACGCGCGGACGCGAGCCGACGTTCATGGAGATGCTGTCCGTCGCGCTCACGATGGCGATGAACGATACGACGGGATTTCTCTTCTATTCCTATTTCGAGATGGTCGAGTGCCCGGTTCCCGAATTTCGCGAACAGCGTTGGCGCGACATGGTGAAGATCGCACGGGAATTCCGCGCGTTGGAGCCGTTCCTCATGAGCGGCGAGAAGAAGGTCGAGATCGCGCACACGGATCGGAAAGAGGCCTCGCGCGTCCAGTTGCTGACGGACGGGAAGGGTCGTCGTCGCGTGCTCGTCATCGGCCTGTATCGCGATCATGAGACGGCGTTCACGCTGCCGGCCGAATACGGACGCTTCCGCAGTCGCTTCGGCTTCACGAAATTTGAAAATGGCGCATGGGTCTTCCGCGCGAAGGACTTCACGTGCGATATCCTTGAACAGGACGAAACGCTTTCAGGCAACGACTAAAGGAGACCTCACAAAATGAACAAGCTGATCGGATTTGCGGTTGCCTTTTCCGCCTTGCTGGCGAAGGCCGAGTTGCCGTCCTCATGGGTCGAGGGCGCGGACGTGACGGTCGCGGCGGATGAAACCGTCGAGATCGATGCGGCAACGCCGTCGCTCAAGTCGCTCACGATTGCGGGGCGCGTCACGGCGACGAGTTGGGATGCCTGCCTGAAGGCGGCGACGGTGACGATTGCCGATGGCGGCATTCTGACCTGCACGGGTGCGTTCGAGAAGGCGTCGATGGGACGCGTCTGGATCCAATGCCAAGACCTGACTGTCGCGGCGGGCGGCAAGATTGACGTTTCCGAATGCGGCTACCAGTCGGCGGATCGGACGACATCGGGGCTCGCCAACGGCTATGGGCCCGGAGCGGCCGTCCAATACGGCATGGGTGCCTCGCACGGTGGCTTGGGCGGCTTGAACGTGTGGAGCGCGAATTACAACCCTATGATTGACCGGAAAGGGGATTTCTCGGATATGCTCTACGACAATCCCGTCGCGCCAGTCGAACCGGGATCGTCCGGCCGTTCGTCGCAGTATGGCAAAGGAGGGTGCGGCGGAGGGGCCGTGCGCATCGAGGCGACGGGATGCGTGACGGTCAATGGCGCGATTCTTGCGTCCGGCGGCGGTGTGGCGCATGCGGACATCTACACGAAGAGCAACCACGGCACGGCCGGCGCGGGCGGTTCGATCTACATTTCCTGCGAGACGTTCGCGGGGCAGGGCGGCGTTCTGCGTGCGGACGGCGGCAATGGACACTTTGTGCTGGAACGGCGGAAGAACGATGCGGGGACGTACATCAATTCTGTCTATGGTTATGACAAGCCAGAGGATCTGGGCGACATGGCGGGCGGCGGCGGAATGATCGCCATCCATTATGCGGCAGACCGCCAGACGGGTGGAATCGTTCAGGGGATGACGATGCCGGCGGCGTCGGGAAGGTGACCGAACTTAGAGTGTGGGGGGGGGCCGACGCGGGCAAACGAGGATCGCTACCATTTTCAGGCCGGCCTCGGAACGGTGCATTTCACGGACGGCACGCTGCTCAAGAGCTGCCTCGGCAAAGGCCTGACGGGACAGGTTCTCGGCTTCACGGAGTGGACGTGCGACAGCCTCGACTTCACGGATGGCTTTGTTCGTTTCGTCGGCGAGGGCTTCGCGCTGAAGGTCGGCGGCAACCTGAACATTGCGGGTGAGAATGTGCGGCTCGATCTTGGCGGCGTTGCGATGACGAACCGCGTCTTTCGTTCCGAAGTCTATGCGGGAACGCAGACGGTGCGGTTGGACGTCGGCGGCGACGTGACGGTTTCGGGCGGTGCGCGGCTTGATATCCGTGCGGCGGAGACGAACGATGCGAACGTGGTCGGTGCATCCGTCGCGGTAGGCGGTACGCTGACGGTTGGCGCAAAGGGGCACCTCTACGCCTGGTGCGACGCGGTGAGCGGCGGCTCGCCTGTCTTTGCGGTCTCGAACCTGACGGTCGCGGCGGATGGCATCATGTCGGCGGAAGGGCGCGGCTTCGCGGGCGCGACGGGGCGCGACAACAGTAATCCCAATAAGTACGATGAATACTGGAACCGCCGCACGGTCGGCTATGGGCCAACGCCCGGCTTCGGCAAGTGGGGCAGTTCGTGGGCAAGCGTGACGTTTGCTGACGGCACGACGATCGCCGCACCGGCGACAGGCGGTTCGCATGGCGGGCTTGGTGGGCTTTCGACGATTGCCGAGGAAGGCAATGTTGCGTATGCGACGACGGGGGATGACGAATGTCTGCCAGTGTTGCCGGGTAGCGGCGGCGGTGCGGACGCGCTCGCGTTCGGCAACGGTGCGGGCGGTGGCGTAATCCGCGTTGAGGCTAAAGATCACATTCAGGTCGATGGCGCAATCAGTGTCGATGCTGGGCGAACATGGTCGTTGTATGGAGCTGCATCTGGTGGTGCGGGTGGAACCATCCGCCTTTCGTCCAGAACGTTCGCCGGTGCGAAAACTGGGGTTCTCACGGCACGCGGTGGCGACATCGGCGCAACTGGGTCTAACCGCGAGGCGTCCTCCGGTGCGGGCGGTGGCGGACGCATCTCCGTATGGACTGGCGATCCTATCCAAAGGGGCTTGGTGATACGGCGTGTCGGCAAATACAGTGTAGCGAATGAGAGTTCGGGATGCAACTTCCTTGGATTGGCCACGGCGACTGGCGGCACGAATGATGTCGCGCAGTTGCCCAGTGCGACGGGCGCAACGCTGAATGGCGGCGACGGCACTGTGCGTTTCGTCCATTATCTTCCGCCGGTTGGTTTCATTCTTGGCGTTCGCTGAACCTGCAACTGCTTCCTGTGATATAATGGATGCATGAAAAACATCCTTTGTGTAGCGTGTTTTGCAGTTGCCGCTTCAGTCGCAAGCGGCGCAGTCTCGGAGAATGGCGCAGGGCGTAATGTTGTCTTTGAGCCGGGCCGCACGGAGGTCGTGCTTGCGGATGGCGCCCCTGGCGCGGCGGCATTTGCCGCTTCCGAGGCGACCAACTTCCTGTCTCGTGTTCTTGGGGCGGCGGTACCCATCGTTCATCATCCGACAGGCAAAGGGATCGCTTCGCTCGTTCTTGGGTCTAACGTATGGAGCGTTGCGGCTGGCGTGATCCCCGACGATTCCGTGCGTGACGGATTCCGCATTCGCGCCGTGGGCGATGGCGTGTACATCGTCGGTAATGACGATGACGTGAATGTTCCTGACTTGATGAGGCGAGGCGCGTACAATGCCCGCTTCCGCAGTGGGACGCTCTTTGGCGTATACGAATTCCTTGAGCGCTTCGCCGGTGTACGCTTCTACTTTCCGGGCGAGATGGGCACGGTCGTGCCACAATCACGGAGCATTGCGGCAAGCGGCGACATTTCGGTGAAGCCGGAGTTCACCGTGCGCGATTGCTACGTCGCGGCAGCCGGGATGTGGCCAGACGACATTGGCGATAACGGGCCTGTAAGGATATCCCAAAAAGAAGCTAATGGCCTTCGTCTGCTCTACAAGCTGCGTCTGCGCGAATGTGCGGAGCGGCCTTCATGCTGTCATGGACAGAACCGATTCCGCATCGCGGAGCGCTTCAGCGACACGCATCCTGAGTATTTCATGCTGCGGAAGGACGGCACTCGCTGCACAGGCACGAAATTCGAACACAGCTGGCAGGGGCGGCAACTCTGCCACACTTCGCCAGTTTGGGATGTTATCAGGGAAGAGACAATCGACCGCATACGCAAGGGTGCGAAGAGCGTTGACGTGATGCCGCAGGACGGCATGCGACCGTGCTGGTGTGCCACGTGCCAGGCGCGTTTCTGCACGACGAACTTTTCGCTGTCATCCGGTTACGCGACAGATCTCATCTGGTCCAACACGGTCGCGGTCGCAAAGGCGATCACAGCCGCCGGACTCAAGGGATCAGTCTCGCAGATGGCATACGGAACGTACCGCAACATTCCGGACATCGACATCCCCGATAACGTCAACCTTGTTCTGGCGGTTGGTGGCCCATGGAGCGAGTCTCGTCCAGACATCCGCGACAGGCAAGTGGAGTTCGTGCGGAATTGGTCGCGGAAACTTGGACGCAAGGTCGCGTGGATCTGGACGTATCCGATGAAGAACTATGGTCGTCTTCAGGCGCCCGGCGTGCCGCAACACGCTCCGCATGCGTACCTGTCGTTCTATGGACGGGTGGCGCCGTACATCAACGGATCGTTTGTCGAGACGAACTGCGGCAAGGGTGGAACGCTTCATCTGATCCACAACTACCTCAACTTCTATGCGTTCTCGAAGTTCGCATGGGATCATTCCTTCGACCTTGATGCGGCTCTTGCGGAGCATGATAGGCTAATGTCCGGGGCTGGCGCGAAGGAGATGGGCAAGTTCTTCGACCGCATTGAAAAGCTGTGGATTGGCAAGGTGGCGATCCCAAGCGTGATCGGAGAGACGGAGATAGGCCCCGTCATGATCAAAGGCCCATCGGAACTTGATCTCTGGACTAAGATCTACACGCCGGAGGTGATTGCGGAACTTGGCGGGTATTTGGATCGTGCCGCGAAGCTCGCCGGTGCCGATTCCATGGCATCGAAAAGGATCGCATGGATCCGTGCGGGCTTCTACGGAACATTGCTGGAATCATCCTCTGCGTTCATGAACTGAATTGGCATCACGTCAGCGACCATCTGCAGACCATGTGCCTTACGGACGGTAGTCTGAAGGGGATTTGCCGAATGCTGCGCGGAGACGAAGGCCGAGATGCGATGCGCTGCAGAATCCACAGGATTGCGCGATCTCGTCTACTGTTTTGTCTGTTGACGAGAGTAGAGAGATCGCCTGATCTAGCCGTAGTCCAGTCATTTCTTCACTTAGGGTGTGACCTAGCGCCGTGCGGGCGCGTCTGGTGAGTTCGGTCTTTGAGCATCCGGCGAAGTCGGCGAGTTCGTCGAGTGTCCGTGGCGTGGAGAAATCCCGTGCTGCGTGTGCGATGGCACGTGCGACGAAAGCGTCCGATATGACTTGCGCATCGGTTGAGCGGCGTGTCGTGACCGCCGTGTGCTGTGAGATGACATGATGTGGCGTAGACCGGCCAGAGAGCAACGCGTCCATCGCCGCGCCAACGGCCTGTCCGCGCGCATGGTCGCCGACCGGAATGGATGAGATCGCCGGCACGGTCATTTCGCAGAGCAGTTCGTCGTCATCGACGCCGAGAACGGCGATGTCCTCCGGAATGCGCACTCCAGTGGCCTGTGCCGTGGCGATGACCTGCTGGGCTCGCCTGTCGTGGACGCAGAATACGGCCGTTGGTCTCGGCAATGCCCTGAGCCATTTCGCCAGTCGCCGCGATTCGAGCGCGAAGTCGTTTTGCTCGGCGGTGGAAAGTCCACCGTAGACAATGGGCTGGAAGCGGGTTTCGCGCAGCCGTGCCGCATAGCCCTTGCGCCGTTCGTCGCTCCAGAACGTGGGCCTTGCAGTGCCGACATAGGCGAAGGACCGGTAATGCCGCTTCAGGAAGTAGTCTGCCGCCGTCCGTCCTTCTGCGGCGTGCTCGTTCACGAACGTGACCACGTTGCGGCGCGATGTGTGATGCGGCTTGGAGAGCAGAGGCTCTATGAAAACCGCCGGGAGCTCGGTCGCAAGGAAGTCACGGCGTTCACGTTCGCTGAGAATGTAGGCGATGATGCCGTTGCAGTGCCAGTGCGCCAAGTTCTTAAGGTGCTGGCGGTTGAGATCGCGGAGATCGAGGTGCAGTTGCCACGGCGCACCGCCTTTCGTGTGCGCATAGGCGAGCAGCCCTTCGAGAAGCTGGCGTTGCGTATGCGTAGAGGTCGGGATGACCACGAGGATGCGCATGAGTTTGGCTTTCTTTCCCATGGCAGCCGATTATACCACATTCGCTCTTTTTATTTTGATAGTTTGTTTTTCTTTGTTTGATAGTTGCCCATGATACAATGTCTTGCGTCACAAGGCCATAGAGACTTTATGCAAGGAGGCAAGGCAAATGAAACAGGTAAAGGTTGGCATTATCGGATTCGGCTTCATGGGAACGACCCACTGGGGCGTCTACAACGGTCTTCGGAACGCGAAGGTTGTCGCGATTGCAGATGTCGATCCGGCGAAGCGGAGAGGCGACATATCGAAGGTCGTTGGCAATATCGGCGGCGGAGACAACTCAAAGCCGCTCGACCTCTCTGGAGTGAAGACCTATGCGGAGGCGAACGACCTCATCGCCGATCCGGATGTGGATGTCGTCGACGTTTGCGTGCCGACAACGCTGCATATGCGCTATGTGCTGACCGCTCTTAAGTTCGGCAAGCATGTGTTCTGCGAGAAGCCGCTTTGCCGTACGGTGGCGGAAATGCGGGCGATCATTTCGACGGCGAAAGAGGCCAAGGGGTTCTTCAATGTGGGCCTGTGCGTACGCGCATGGCCGGAGTATCGCCATGCCTACGAATACTACAGGTCCGGCAAGGCCGGCAAGATGCTCTCGGCGACCTTCAAGCGCATTTCGCCTGGCGTGGACGGCAACAGCTGGCGAAACTGGTACATGGACGGGCAGGTGTCCGGCGGCGCATTGCTGGATCTGCACGTGCATGATACCGATGCGGTCAACTACTTTTTCGGCAAGCCGAAGGCGGTGTTGAGCATTGGTGCGAACGTCGTCTCGAAGGGCGGCATCGACCACGTTGTCACTGCGTACGACTATGGCGACGGACGACTCGTCATGGCCGAAGGTGGCTGGGAACAGGCCAAGGGCGCGACGTTCGAGATGAGCTTCACGATAGTCTGCGAGAAGGCGACGTTGAAGTTGGACGCATCAGGTTATCACATATTCATGAAGGACGGCAAAGTTCTTTCTCCGAAATGCGACGTAAAGGCCGGGCCGACGGGCTGGCATCAGGAACTGGCATATTTCATCTCATGCGTCCCGAAGTACCAGATGCTCGATTCCGTGGCCGACACGATGGCGATTGTGTTTGCCGAAGAGAAGTCTGTTCGGACGCGCAAGACCATCCGTCTCTAACCACATTAATTTTTCAATCCATCAATTTTTCTTCATCATGTACAAGGCTCTCAACTACTGGGTGTTCGGCGGTTTCGGTCCGAACAAGACACCATATGAATTCATCGATTTCGCCCGGACGCATGGTCTCGATGGCGTGGAGCTGACGGTCGGCGATTGTCTGCCTGTGGACATCTCCGAGTCGGACTGCCGCAGGATTGCGGCCTATGCGAAGGAACGAGGCATCGGGCTACGTACGCTTGCGACGGGGTGTTATGGGACGATGAACCTTGGCGCGGCGGACGAGGATGAACGGCGGCGGGCGGTCGATTTCACCAAGACATACCTACGGATCGCCGCACGGATCGGCTCGGAGACGATTCTCGTCATCCCCGGCTCGGCGCATGTGACGTGGGATCCTGCGCGTCCAGTCGTGCCTTATGGGACTGTCTGGGAGAATTCGGTGCGGTCGCTGAACGAGCTAATTCCGCTGGCGGAGGAACTGGACGTCAATATCGCGCTTGAAAACGTGTGGATGCGGTTCCTGCTTTCGCCGATGGAATGGAAGCTGTTTCTCGACCAATTCGCGACGGATCGCCTTGGCATGTATTTCGATGTCGGCAACTGCCTTCTCTATGCGCCGCCGGAGGACTACGTTGAGATTCTTGGCGCGAAGCGGATCAAGGCCGTGCACATCAAGAACTGGCATGGAACGGACTGTGGCGGTACACTGCACGGCTTCGGCGACTCGCTGCTGGCGGGCGACGTCGACTATCGCCGGCTTTTCGCGGCGTTGGCGAAGGTCGGCTACGACAGGACGTTCACGGTCGAGATGATCC
>CAVJWR010000058.1:2215-9060 GCA_963653155.1 Limosilactobacillus gorillae | reverse complement strand
CTTTGAAAAAAAAAACGATTATGGGACAATTGGATGCTGAAACGGGCAGATGATATCGGAGGTTGATCGGATATGAATGCGAAAAGTCAGGTTGTATCGTGGTCGGCAGTTGTTGTGGCGGCTTTGCCGCTCTTGGCGATTGCAGCCACGATAAGGGTTCCGTCAGGGGACGTTGACGCACTCGTCAATGCGCTAAACGGCTACCAAAGTTCCTCGGACTGGATTCAGCTGGAGCCGGGCGTGTACGATCTCTCCAACGTGCAGATGGAGGCATCGACCACCAACGGCGGCAGCCACCTTGTGCTGATGTACGCGAATATGGAAGGGCTTGGAGAAACGTGCGACGACGTTCGCCTTGTCGGCAACGGCACATTGCGTGTCCTGCGCACGGACAATTCCCAATCATATACGTCCAAGGTGCGCAACCTCACAGTCACTAATGGCTATGCCCGTGCGGTGGATGGAGACAAGACCATTGCAGGCTACGGTGGCGGAATCTACGGATACCATTTCGTGACGAATTGCGCCATCATCGGCAACAAGGCCGATTTGCGCGGCGGTGGCGTATGCAACTACACATATCTTGATGGATGCCGAATCCTGAACAATGTCTGCGTTTCAGGCGATGGAGGCGGTGCATACAAGCCAAACTGGGTGCGGAACTCAATCGTGAAGGGAAACAGCGCAAGGCGCGGTGGTGGCGTGTATGGGGAAGGCATTGGATCGGTAAGCGATTCGGTAGTGTCCGAGAACGAGGCATCAGGCTCTGGCGGCGGGATATGCGCAGTGACTACGGTGTCCAACTCGCTCGTTTCATTGAACGTTGCCGCAGGTGGCGCGGGGCTTTTTGCGTGGAATCAGGCGCAGTCAAAGGCATATGACAGCCTTATCTGCAGCAACAGGAACGGTTCGGCAAGTTCTGCGGCGGAGGCCGTCGGCGGTGGTGTTAGGGGCTATCAGGTGTTTGGCGGGGCGATTTTCGCCAACTATGCCAACTACGGCGGAGGGGCGTCCGCCGCAGTCCTGACGGACGTTGACGTGCATGACAACTACGCGACTGGTTCTGGTGACAACGGATATGGCGGCGGAGTGTACAACTGCACGGCGACAAACTGCACGATCAGGAACAACATCGCAAACGGCTCCAAATCGGCTGGGAACAACGCCTACAGTTCACGTCTCGTGGCTTGCGACGTTTCAGGGATGGATGTCTACGGCGGGAGTCTCCTGAACAGCACGTTCCACGACATCGGCGGGGATATCACGATCGAGAATCCGTTCGCTTCGGCAAAGAAGGCGGCGACGGCGGTTTTGCGCAAGTTCGTCGCGGCGACCAACTGCCTTATCCATTCCAACATCCTTACGGGATACGGCACAACACTCATAGTCGGTGACAGCTCCCAGAACTATGAGAGCCGTCTCGTCAGCTGCACCATCGTCTCAAACCGGTACGGACGCATTTTCGGCTATTTCAAGGACGTGGAGCATCCTCTTTACGTGGAGAATTGCGTGTTTAGCGGAAACCGCTACTACAACGACAGCGCAAGCGACTTGTCCAACTATGACAGCGATACGCTTACGGTTGGCGCAGTCCAGTTTTCAGATGCGGCATACGGCCTTTCGAGCGGCCTTTTTGCGGCGGCGAACCTACCGTCGTATACGCTGAGAAACCTCTACAAGTTCGGTGCGGACGGTTTTGGCGCAGACCCGAAGTTTGTGGGAGGGGGCGATCCGGAGAATCCGTATGCGATCAAGCGGAGTTCCCCGTTGCGCGGACGCGGCGCATACGCCGACTGGATGGCGCTGTCCACTGACATTCGGGGTGAGGGATACCCCCGCTCCGATTCCGGCATGGTTGACATCGGCTGCTACCAGTGTTGGATCAAGCCCGTCGGCTTCAAGGTGATATGCAAATGAATCGAATAGTACGAACGGATGCCGTTTGCGGAAAGTGGTTCCGCAGATATGCCGCTTTCGCGGTTGCCGCCGCAAGGCGATCACTAATCGCTTCGGCGCTGATTGCCTCGGCGATTGCCCCACAGATTGTCCTGTCCGCTCCGCAGGTCGTGTTCGTGGGGGATGAGACCGTTTCACGCTTCCCGAATGTCGGAAGCGGCGAATGGTACAAGTACTTCAAGAACAAGCCATTTGAAGCCCTCAACATCGGGCATGACGGTGCGACGACCTCATCAGTCCTCAAGCGCATATCGGACGGGGCAATGAAAGACGTCCGTCCGAAAGCCGTTGTGGTGTCCGTAGGGGTGAACGACCTTGACCAGGGTAGGCCGGTTTTCGACGTGGTGGTCGGCATACGGGATGTGGTAAGGGCGATTCAGGCGAAGGATTCCATGATACGGATCGTCCTTTCGCCGCTCTTCCCGCAGGGACGCGAAAGGACGGCTCAGGAGAGGATCAGGGCGAATGCCGTAAACCGCGAACTGCAACGGTATGCGAACGGACGGAATGTCGTGTGGGTCGATTGGACGGATCGGATATTGACGACGGAAGGCATGCTGCCTACGGAAGCCTCGGCCGATGGACGGTGGCCTTCGCGGCTCGCCTATGACATATGGGGCAGTGCCCTCATCCCGTACCTTGATGCCGCAAGCGAAGGGCGCAGGATGCCCGGCTCGCTGTTCCCATCGCGCATGGATGGATTCACCTATCCTGCGAATATCCCTTTGGCGAGAATACCTCAGGGCAGGTTCTGCGCGTATTCCTCCAAACTGGGGTCTGACTGGTGGGTGGAGCGCGTTCTGCGCAACAGGCGGCAGGGAGCATCGTCGAATGGCTCCGTGGATCTTGTGATGATGGGCGATTCCATAACGCATTTTCTGGAACGGCCAGGGCCGAAGGGCGGCTCGAATGTGCTTGAGCGGATCCGCGCGAAATATTCCGTGATGGTATGCGGCGATGCGGGCGACAAGACCCAGAACGTCCTATGGAGGGCCCGATATGGGGAACTTGACGGATTCAGCGCAAAGGTGATCACGCTGATGATCGGCACGAACAATGCGCACTCAAAGGATCGTCCGGAAGATACCGCCGCCGCGATAGGCGACATCCTCGCGGAGATGGCGGTTCGCCAGCCCGATGCAACCGTGATCCTGATGCCGATATTCCCGCGAGGGAAGGCAGGTGATGGCTTTCGCAAGCTGAACGAATCCGTCAATTCGCTCATAAGGAAATATGCAGACGGCAAACGTGTCCGCTGGCTCGACATCGGATCGTCGCTTGTGGATGCCAACGGCGACGTGCCTCTGGACATGGCGGCGGATCGTCTGCATCCGACGGAAAAGGGCTATGAGATCTGGTTCGAGGCCATGATGCCCATCCTGAAATCGGTCTACGGAAAATAGGCAACATGCGGCGAAAACGTAGGTGGCTTGACGGTGAAACCAAAGCTGTTGAAAATTAGGAAATACAGCAAATGATTGTCAACGCCTTTACCTGCACAGGAGCATATGCCGTACTGATCATGTCGGGACTGAAGCGTGTGGAGGACCGCAGTTGTCTGCCGGTTCCGGTGAGGGGGCGTTGCGCGATGAGCGTTTCCAAGAAGTTCTGCCGTGCGGAGTATGACGGCATCAAAACGTGGTTGCGGCGATTAAACGGCGACAGGGTGGATGCCATCATCCCGACGTGGGAAGAATCGAGCCATTGGCCAGGCCACATCGTCGCAGTGATGGACTACCAGGCGATAGATGCAGAACCGGAAGAAGAACCTTGGCGTGTTCAGGCGCAGTTTTGGAACGAAGGCTACCGCTACTGGTGGCTTCTATCCAACATCCGTCGCCTGTCCACTCCCATCCCTTGTCGCGGCAATGTCGGAATGTGGAAGTTACCAACGGAACTGTCCGTCGCCATCGATGCGCAACTTTCCGGAGGGCGTCCCGTATGACCGCCACCGTCAGGACGAATACAAGGATGTCGGTGTAAAGGTTTTCTGAAGCGCGAGGGTTCCGACAAAAATGGCGTTTGGGTTGTTGTGGCCAGATGAAGCAAGCGAATTAACCGAAAAACCATCGTGAAAGTTCTGGACGTGTGAGCATGGCAGCCATCCGTAAAAAGTGTCTGGAACAGTGAAGAATTGGGTGGCGGCGGTGGTGCGGCCTGTGCTATAGTATCCGGCAGTGAGTTGGTGGATACTATCGTGAACAGCGCAAAGTACAGACAGCTATTCTCAACGCTCAAACGCGAGATAATGGAGGGCCGGTATGATTCTGGCCGTCCGTTCCCAAGCGTACGGGCACTTGTGATGCGGTCTGGACTGACGCGATCCACGGTATACCGGGCCATCATTGAACTGGTCAACAGGGGGCTTCTCGTCCAAAGGCAGGGAAGCGGCACCTTCGTGACGAGCCAGGGTGTCTCACGGAAGATCGGGCTCATCATTCCCATTTCGAGGGGCGAGATATTCCCGCCAATCTGCCATGAGATCACCCGGCTTGCCCAGGAAGGCGATTATTCCATAATCTTGGCCGACCTCCTTGCAATCGAGGCGGAGGATCGCGTGACGGAGGCAAAGCGCATAGCAAAAAGCTTCGTCGAGCAGCGGGTTCTTGGCGTTATCTTCCATCTCCTCGCCGGTGTGAGCGATGCCGATATGGTAAACAGAGCCGTTCTTGCTGCCTTTGACAAGGCGAATGTCCCGGTGCTGCTTACGGACTGCGACTGCGAACCGTATCCGAAGCGCAGCAAATGGGATGTGGTTGGCATCGATGACATAGACTCAGGATATCGCCTTGCCAGGCATCTCATCCGATGTGGGGCGAAGCGCATCGTCTTTTTCGGCGTTGAGCATGGGTGTGCGAGTTTCGACAATCGGATGCGCGGATATCAGGCGGCTTTGGCGGAATCGCATCTTCGGCCGATTGCCGTAGAGGGTGAACCAACCGATGGCGAATGCGTGAGGAAGATGCTCCGCAAGTCTCGCCCGGATGCAGTCATCGCATGCAACGACAGGGTGGCGGCATCGCTTTTGGCGACGCTGAACGGGATTGGCCGCATCCGTGTGCCGCAAGACTTGCAGCTGGCGGGCTTTGACGATGTGAATTACGCTCGCCTGGTAACGCCGAGGCTCACCACGATGCATGCGCCGTGCGCGGAAATCGGGCGGATTGCCTTTGAGACGTTGCTTGCGCGGGCGAAGCGTCCCGATGCAGAGCCTCGCAACATAAGCCTCACGGCTTCACTCGTTGTAGGAGGATCCACCAGTAGTGGGTAGGGAAGGGGGATTCGGTCGCAACAAGTGCGACCCTCCCGCTTGACGGCGATAAAGGAAAGGAAATCAATATGAGAAAAGTAGGGGTTGGATTGTCCATGGCCATGCTGGCCTTTGCCGGATGCGCGTCTTTTCAGACGTCGCAGCATCCCGATTCGTCAGAGTGGGAGGATGTGTTCGCGAAAGACCTCTCGAATGCCGAATGCGCCAAGCCGGGATGGGGCTGGGACAAGGATGGATATCTTACGCCAGAAACGGGGGAGACGCTTTTCTCTAAGCGAGACTACAGGAACTTCATCCTTGATGTAGAATATGTGATGGATCCGACCGCGAACAGCGGGATATTCCTGTACGATACGAAGCATCCTACGCACAAGTTCGAGGTACAGATTCTCGATGACCATCATCCCATGTACAAGGACGAGGTGCCGTACCAGTTCACCGGGGCGATATATGGCAGGTGTGCACCGACGAAAATCGCGTCCAAACCGGCCGGCGAACTTAACCGCATCACCTGCTGGTGCATGGGGCCGAACATTCGCATCGTCGTGAACGGCGAGGAGGTCGTGAATGCGGATCTGACTGAATGGAAGGATGGTCTCGTGAATCCGGACGGCACCCGCGTTCCGAAATGGCACGAGGGATTCCCTGCGCTCGGTACGATACCGATGCATGGGCGCGTTGCGCTCCAGGGCATTCATGGCGGCAAGGCTGCACATTTCAAGTACATCAAGATCAAGGAGGTCAAGTAATGAATAAGGGCATGAATCGCAGGCAGTTTTTTGGTTTGACGGGTTCGGTCGGGCTTCTTGGCGCGGCCGGATGCGCCGGATTTCCGGCCATCACCTCCAAGAGAAGCCCCAATGGTCTTCTTCGCCATGCCTGCATCGGTGTGGGCAACAAGGGTCGTGACGATTGGCAGGAACTCATGACGCATCCGAAGATCGAGATAGCCGCGCTGTGCGACGTTGACGCGAACTATCTCGCGTATGCCAAGAAGTGGTTCCCGAACGCCCGCGTGTACCGCGACTGGCGCGAGATGTTCATCGCCGAAGAGGGCAAGATCGATTCCGTCAACATCTCAATCCCCGACCACAACCATGTCGTATGTGCCGATGCCGCCATGCGCCGAGGCCTCAACGTATATCTCCAGAAGCCGCTCTGCAAGACGCTTCGAGAGTGCGAGTACCTTCGTGATCTGGCAAAGAGTTCTGGCGTGGTGACGCAGATGGGCGCACAGTTCAATGCCCTCCTTTCGGACAGGCAGACCGCAGAACTGATCCGTACCCAGGCACTCGGTCCGGTGGAGAAGGTTTATCTGTATTCCACCCGCAAGGGGCTGTCCCGTCGCCGTCGCTACCTGCCGCCGGCGGAAAAGGCCCCTGATACCCTCAACTGGAACCTTTGGCTTGGCGTGGCGAAGGATCGTCCATATGCCCCGAAGGTGTACCATCCGCTCATATGGCGCGTATGGCATGATTTCGGCGGAGGATGGGTTGGCGATACCGCCACACATCTTATGAGCGCCGTTTGGCGCGGCATGGAACTCGGCACACTCGCGCCGACGGACGTGTGGTCCGAACAGATCACGGACGCCGAGGATGGCGTCAAGGATATCGTG
>CAVJWR010000058.1:1439-2205 GCA_963653155.1 Limosilactobacillus gorillae | reverse complement strand
TCGTGTGGCCGACAGCCGCGCACCTCATCTGGCGCTTCCCAGGCGTACCAGCTTCTTGCGGACGCCCGTTCGAGATGGAATGGTTCGATGGCTGCGCCGTGGCCGATGCCCGCGCACCAGAGAACTTCCTGCCGCCGAAGGAGATAGACGAGCTTTACGCGAAGTCCCAGTTCGGTTCGCGTCCGCATGAGGGCAAGGCGGTGAAGTGCCGCGACGGGTGGATACTCCAGCCGCATGGTGCGCTTGCCGCCGCAATCGTCCGCAACGACGGCAAGCCAATGTCGGCACCGAAGCTGCCGCAGGTGCCGTCGCACTACCATGAATATGTCAACTGCTGCCTCGAAGGCAGAAAGGCATCCACGGACTTCGCGTGGTCCACATACATGATGGATGCGATCCTCATGGGCGAGACTTGCGAGCGTATGCCGTCCGGAACGCGCCTTGCGTGGGATGCGAAGAGGCGGTCATTCGGGAACGCGGCGGCGGACAAAATCCTGACCGTGCCTTACCGCAAAGGCTGGGAGCTTGCGGGGCTGTAGCATTCAATGGAGGTAGTTGCAAAACCCCGACCGCGACAAGCGCGGCCCTCCCGTGGTGGGATTTTCGGTCGCAGAGGACTGCGACCCTCCCGTATCGGCGGTTGGGGACAATCGCCCTCCCGCGCAACTTCTCAACCTTTCAACTTCAAATGCAATAAAGGAAAGGATTGGTGATATCATGCTTACTGAAACGGTAAAGGACTATGGGGCGATGAGTTCCGTAGGGG
>CAVJWR010000058.1:0-1429 GCA_963653155.1 Limosilactobacillus gorillae | reverse complement strand
CCGTAGGGGCGTCCATAATCTTTGCGGACGCCATGAAGCGGCTGGGTAGGGGCGAACGCTACAATCTCGGTCTGGCGACGGGAAACACGATGATCGACCTCTATGCGGAACTGGCGGACAAGTTCAATCGGGCGAAAGCCGACCTGTCGCTCCTATCCACGTGGAATCTCGACGAATATGCGATCGACGGACACACGCCAGTTTCACATGACCACCCGCTCTCATACTGGAAGTACATGCACGAGATGTTCTTCTCGAAGCTGGATCCGGCGCTTGGGTTCCGCGAGGGGAACGCGCACTTTCCCGATCCTTCTGAACCGGAGAAGTATGACCCGGCGATTGCGGCGGCAGGCGGTCTTGACCTGCAACTGCTGGGCATCGGATTCAATGGGCACATCGCCTTCAACGAGCCGATGGGTGAGGGCGAGATATCGGTAGAGGCGTTCGGTGCGCTTCCCACGCGTGTGTTGCCGCTTTCAAGGGCGACGATAGACCAGAACACGCGCCTCACGGCGGGCGGAGACGAAAGCCTCATGCCAAAGTATGCGGCTACGATGGGCATGGCACCGATCCTTGCTGCGAAGAAATGCCTGTTGCTGGCGTGCTTCGCAGAACAGGAGGCTCCGCTCAGGGCGATCTTCGCCAAGTCTGCGCCAACGCCGTTCCTGCCGGCTTCATATCTGTGGAGGCATCCGGATTATCGTCTGATATACACGACGGACAAGATATCGCTCGGCTGATGTCACGGCTGTGACGAAACTGTGTGACCAACACGACATGATTTGCAGGATTCACATAGTGTCCATTCATTAGGGAGAGTAGCGCATGAAAAGAAGGGATTTTATCGCCAAGGCGTTCAGTGCGGCGGGGTTTGCGATGGCTTCCGGCTGTGCGAACTTTGGGCTCGGCGGCAAACGAATTGGGCTTGCATGCCAGCTGTGGAGCGTCAAGGACATTTGGGAAAAACACGGCGACATCACGAGTGTGTTCCCTGACCTTGCGGCGATAGGCTATGAGGGAGTGCAGTCGATGGCGTTCTGGAAACAGGATGCCGACAGGCTTGAGAATGCGCTCTCCGCGAACTCGCTCGTTATCGCCGACATGCCAATAAACTTTGGCCATGTCGAGACGGACGAGGCACTTGCGAAGACGGTCGCATTCTGCAAACGCTTCGGAATCGACTTCGTCTATGTCCCGTGGTGGAAGCCACAGAAGACCATTGCTGGCTGGCGCGATTTCGTGAAGAAGCTGGACGATGCGAGTGCCCGCCTTGCTCCATACGGCATACGGGTTGGCTATCATCACCATCTTCACGAATTTGTGGACAAGGTAGATGGATCCTATCCTGCCGATATGTTTATTGCGCATCCCACATTCAACTTCGAGCTGGATGTGGGGCCGATCCTTGAGGCGGGGCGTGATCCGGCAC
>CAVJWR010000057.1:12966-19296 GCA_963653155.1 Limosilactobacillus gorillae | reverse complement strand
CCCTTGAACTTCATGAAGCACGTAAACATGTGCCCAGCCACCGCCATGAGGCCCACGGCAAGCGGGAGGTGCATGTCGCCGCCGAAATGCCGGGCAAGCGCCACAGGGACAAGGCCCTTCAGGAAATCGCAAAAGAACGCGAGGAAGCCCCATTTCTTCCCGACTGTCCTGTATACGTTTGTCGCGCCTATGTTCTTCGATCCTACGGTGCGGACATCAACGCCACGCATCTTGCCAATCAGGAACCCGAACGGGATAGAGCCAACAAGATATGTCGATAGCAGCCATGCCGCCCAAACCAACGTCTTCTCCATTTTAAAGCCAACCTTTCTTGCGATGTCAACACTCGCGGCCTACACGCCACCTACAACATGGCGCATAAACCGCAAATCGTCCCGAATTATAGCACACAACCCCGCTGCGCGGCATTCGCCAAAACGCAACGTCGAATCCCACTGGTCATTAAAGTGTACCTTTCTGACCAGTCACGAGATGCCTCTGGGGTGGCACTCGGAATTGGCTTTTTCAACTTGCGGGAAATTATACCAAACTTTCACTTTTTCGGCACAAAGACCCCGTCGTTTTTTGGTGCATCGAGACTCTTCAAGTTTCTGTATCTTCTCGGCATTCATAAGGAGATCGAATGGGTACAACATACGGATACATACGCGTTTCAAGCGTTGAACAGAACGAAGCGCGACAAATCGATGCGTTGACGGCGGCTGGCGTCGCCAAGAGGCACATGTTCATCGACAAGGTGAGCGGAAAGGATTTCAATCGCCCAGCCTGGCTCAGGTTGCGGCGCAAGATCCGAAAGGGAGACCTTCTGATCGTGCAATCGCTTGATCGGCTCGGACGCAACTATGGGGAGATACAGGACGAGTGGAGATGCCTCGTGCGTGGCAAGGGTGCAGACATCCGAGTCCTGAACATGCCGATCCTAGACACAACCAATACGGCACATGGACTGATCGGCCGCTTTGTCGCAGACATAGTCCTTGAGATACTTGCCTTCGTGGCGGAGAACGAACGTCGCGACATCCGTGAACGACAGATGCAGGGGATAATCGCCGCCAAGGCCCGTGGCAAGCGATTCGGTGCGCCGGCGAAACCTGTCCCTGACAACTTCGCCACGATATTCGCGCAGTGGAACGCACAAACACTTTCGCTCCGCAAGGCCGCCGCTGCCTGCAATGTATCCCGAACCACATTCAAGAAGTGGGTGCACAGCACCGTTCATCAATAGCGAACAGACAACCGCCTACTATTTGCACTGGGCAGAAAGGTACACTTAAATGACCGGAGATTTCATCACCGGAAAATCTTGGCAGAGGTCAACCCAAAAATGAGCATGAAACAGACATTAGCCGTGATAGGGGCGAGTTACCTTCAGTTGCCATTGGTTGTCGCGGCAAAGGGCATGGGCCTTAAGGTCATCGTTTTTGCGTGGAGAAAGGATGCGGTCTGCGCACAGCACTGCGACAAATTTTATCCGATATCGATCATCGAAAAGGACAAGATACTGGAAATCTGTCGCCAAGAGAAGATAGACGGCATCACTTCCATCGCCTCCGATTTGGCGGTGCCCACGGTTGCGTATGTTGCCTCAAACATGGGATTGCCAGGCAATTCATGCGAATCCGCACAGCTCTCCACCAACAAGTATCTGATGCGCAGAAAATTCTCGGGAGCCGGGCTTCCCTGTCCTGTGTTTTTCGCCGCAAAATCGCCAGAAGAGGCAGTTCTGCGGATAAATGCGCATGGATTGAGATATCCGCTGATGATAAAGCCAACAGACCGTTCTGGAAGCCTTGGCGTAATGAAGGCCACTTCAGAGCAAGAGTTGGTTTACGGCGTCCGTGCGGCATTGGATGTGTCACTATCCAAAACCGTAATCATCGAGGAGTTCATAGATCAAGCCAAAGAGGTAAGCGTTGAAGGGATCTCTTGGAACGGGCAATATTTCCCGCTCGCAGTGACCGACAAGGTGACCACTGGCAGTCCGCATTTCGTTGAGCTGGAACAACATCAGCCCGCAGTGATGCCAGACGACCTTAAGTTCAGGCTTTTTGACATTGCGTCTAATGCGGCTTCAGCATTGTGCATCAGACAAGGAGCAACGCACGCAGAGTTCATGATGGCGCCCGATGGCAAGATTTACATTACAGAAGTCGGTGCGCGCATGGGCGGGGATTTCATTGGCTCGCACCTGGTAAGGCTATCTACCGGCTATGATTTCGTAAAGGCTGTCATTGACTGTGCGTTAGGGTCATTCACGGCACCGCATCTTCCGCTGAAAGCGGTAAAGTGCGCAGGGGTGTTCTTTGCGTGCAACGAAAGGCCGGATGTCGAAGCGTTCATAGAGAAACGCGACTACGGCAATTCCGTGGTCGCCGCAGAACTCAATCACGAGAAGCGGTCGTGTGACCTATCTTGCAGTGCAGACAGAATTGGCTATGTGCTTTATGAAAGCACTAAACGCCCTTGTTCAGTCAAGGCGTTGAGGATGAGATAAGCAAAGCGTCGAGAATCGAAGCCCTGCCATCTCAAAGTGCGCCGCCGATGAGAGAACCGAACGAGCTGATCGGCGTAGTGTCGCGGTAGTTGTCCACGACTTGGCGAACATCCTTCAGCAACTCCGTCACTTCGTCATACAGCCTTGAATCTGCGGACAGCTTCCCCAAAGTACCCTCCCCGCGTTCCATTCGCGATGCAACCTTTGCGAGGTCGCCAGACGCGGCGGCAAGCCTTTCCACGAGCGCGGATGTATCCGCAGCGAGCTTGTCGTCCCCGGCAAGCTTCGCGAAAAGCCCGTTGCCGTCCCTCAGCTTCGCCGTCACGTCACGGATGTTTGCGATGGAGGCCTTGAGGTCGTCATATACCGCCTCGTCGCTGGAGAGGAGCTTGCCCACCGTTCCCTCGCCGCGCTCAAGCCTGGTTGATATGGACTTCGCCGCTGCGGCGGTATCTTTGATGTCGTTGTAGAGCGTATCGTCCGAAGAGAGAAGCTTGCCCAGCATTCCCTCGCCACGCTCAAGGCGGACCGAGATTGCCTTTACGGAAGCGGCGGCATCCTTCAGGTCGCGATACATCGTCTCGTCCGATGAAAGCAGTCTACCGACAGTGCCCTCTCCGCGCTCAACGCGGGACACTACAGCGTTCAGCTTCTCCGCAACGGCCTCTACGTTCGTAATGATGCCCTTCACGCCGCCATCGGCGGTAATCTCGCCTACGCTTCTCGCTATCCGTCCGAGATCCCGCATCCAATCCATCGGCGGCTCTCCACGAAAGACCGTTGTCTCAAGAGGCAGAGGATTGCCGGTACCCTCCTCCATCAGAAGATAGCTTCCGCCAAGCAGAGACATGGATGCGACCGATATGCGATATCCATCACGCAAGACGACATCCGAAGTGACCCTCACGGTCATGGTGACGTTTGTCCCGCCGAGGTCGATGCTGTCTATCACGCCAACCTTCATGCCGCGATACATAACGCTGTCGCGTTCCTTTAGTCCGCCGACGTCCGAAAACTCTATCTTCACGGGGACTTTCGTGCGCCCGACAAGTATGTCCACGCCAGATATCACGATGGTGAAGTAGACGAGCAGCGCAAGCACCGCCGCCATAAATATCCCTACGATCGTTTCGGAAAAGACTTCGTTTCTCTTCTTCATATCTCTCCTTTACCCGCAGACACGAACTCGCGCACCTCCGGGATATCTGACGCGACAAACTCCGCTGGCGTGGCAACCAACACCACGTGGCCTTTATCAAGCATAAGTATGCGGTCCGCAATGGCGCAGGCACCGGCGAGGTCATGCGTGACCACCAGACTCGTAATCCCCTGCTCCACATTCAACCGCTTTATGAGCCGGTAGATTGTCCGGGACGTGACGGGATCCAGCCCCGATGTCGGCTCGTCGTACAGGACCGCATCCGCATTGCGCACTATAGCGCGCGCGAGCCCCGCCCGCTTTACCATGCCGCCCGATATCTCCGACGGATACTTGTCGGCTGAATCCTCCATCCCTACGGCCCGCAAGGCACTTTCCACAAGCCTGCCGATCTCGTCGTCGCCAAGGCTGGTGGTCTCCCTCAGCGGCAGGGCAACATTCTCGCGCACGGTGAGCCACGCGAGCAGCGCACCACCCTGGAAAAGGTAGCCGATCCTTGCCCCGTCCTTTACCGTGACAGTTCCGGAATCCGGGGTGAGCAGGCCCACGATGTGCTTTAGCGTCACAGACTTGCCCGTTCCCGAAGGCCCCACTATCGCCAATATCTCGCCATCGGCAACCTCAAAGCTCACGCCGGCAAGCACCTGCCTGTCGCCAAAGCCCTTATGCACATTGTCAAACCGTATCATGGCATCAGAAATCAAAGTAGAACAATCGGGTAATCATGTACCCGAACATGAGTATGAGCAGGAACGATACAATCACGCTGCGCTGCGTCGCCCGTCCGACGCCCACGGCGCCAAGCTTCGACTCGAATCCCTCATAGCACGACACCGTGCATATTATTACCCCGAACACCGTCGCCTTCAGGAGGCCCGTGAAGAGATCCTTCAGCTCCGCTATGGACATCGCGCTCGCAATGTACTGCGCAAACGGGACATTGAGCTGGGTATACCCCACAAGCCCGCCGCCGATCACGCCAAGGATGCAGGCATAGAACGCCAGTATCGGACTCATGACGAGCAGCCCCACCATGCGGGGCGCGACAAGGTAGCGTATCGGCGGGATGGACATTATCTCAAGCGCGGCCACCTCGTCGTTGACAGTCATGGTGCCCAACTCCGCCGCCATTGCGGAACCCACGCAGGCGGATAGGCATATCCCCGTGACGAATGGTCCCATCTCGCGTATGAGAGTGATCATCACGGCGGCACCAAGGTACATCTCCTGATTGAACTTGCTGAGAGCCAATCCAACCTGCAGCCCCAGTATCATACCCGTGAACAGCCCAACTACAGTAATGACCGGAAGAGTGCGAATGCCGGTGGAGTACAGGTGAAACAGCATCGACCGACGCGCATCGCCATTGGCCAGCACATGCGGCAAGTAGGCAAACGCCTCCACCATCAGCCGCCCGGTACGACCGATGCGGGAGAAGATGTTCGATCCATTATCGTCCGTCGAGATTTTCATCAATGTCAGCGTATTATATCAAATTTTGACAGGTCCACGTCTTGCGCGTTTCTGATATAATACGTGCCATGAAACGAACCTCACTCCCGCTTGCGGCGATTGCGCTTGCCCTGCTTGCCGGATGCTACAGTATGGACATCGCGACTACGGAATCCCTTAAGGGCTCCGCACTCACTCCCAATGAAGGGAAGCCAATGGAGCACGTTGTCGTATCCAACTACGGCTGGTACCTGTTCGACACGTTCCCCTTGGCGTGCGGCAATGCCTCGCCCGGCGCATTCTTCCCGTTTAAAATCTTTTCGGATCAGGTATCGCCTGAACTTCTGCACGACAGGATGATGGCGCATGCCGCCGCGATCCATGCGGACGCGAAAGACCTGATGTTCTTCCGCGATGAAAGGGTACTCTTCAACATACCGGGCCTGAACATCCCGGTCCCGATCCCCTATCTCCTTACCTACCACGAAATACAGTTCTCCGCCGTACTCACGCAAAGGAGGCCGTCCGCACTGCCAGACGGCGCAAAAAAGAGAAAGGCCGTGGAAGAAATGAACCAGCTTCTCGACAAGCTCAACCCGGAGGGCGGCAAATGAGACGCATTTTCGCTACAATGGCCGTGATCGTCTGCGCGGGATGCGCCACAGTGCATACGGCAAACGACTACCATGGCATGGGTGTCGAAGACGGGGAGAAGCCCATCGAGACAGTGGAGATTGAGAACGCCGGATGGCTTCTGTTCAAGTTCATACCTCTCGGCAGCGGTGACCCGCTCTCCCCGAACAAGTGTTCATGCAAGTTCTTCCAGAATACGGTCACGCTCCAGAACAACCTTGAGATGCTTGAGGACGAGATGGAGCGGGTGAAGGCGAGCCGGATAGTGAACCTCACGAGCCGCAAGACAGACGAGAGCGTGTTTTGGATACTGCTTTCGCGCACGGCATACCACACAAGCGCAGTGCTGCTGAAATAGGCACGCGCAATCCGTCCCGTAAACAAGACAATTTTGGACAACAGAAATGAGAATCGCGCAATCCGTACAAGATCTTGAGGCCTACACGCCTGGTGAACAGCCGAAGACGAGGCTGGCGGTCAAGCTCAACACCAACGAGAACCCATATCCTCCATCCCCAAAGTGCGCCCAGACGCTGAACGGGTTTGACATGGAGAAGTTGCGCCGCTACCC
>CAVJWR010000057.1:9168-12956 GCA_963653155.1 Limosilactobacillus gorillae | reverse complement strand
GGCATTGCGCAACCGCATCGCGAAGATGTGGAAGACCTCGCCAGATCGCGTCTTCGTGGGGAATGGATCCGATGAAGTCCTCGCCCTGGCGGCAAAGGCATTCGTGGAGGACTCCGAGGCCATCGGCTCACTCGACCCCTCCTATTCGCTGTACAGGACGCTTGCGGCGATTCGCAACGTTCGGTTCGTCCCGACCCCGCTTAAGGACGACTTCACGTGGGACGGGAAGATCGTGACGCGAAACGCCTCTGGCAACGAAGTGTCGCTTTTCCTGCTTACGAATCCGAACGCCCCGACAGGCGTATCGACACCGATTGAGATGGTCTCTGCGGCCGCGAAGCGATTCAAGGGCGTGTTGGTGGTGGACGAAGCCTATGCGGACTTCGCGAAGAAGAACTGCATGGAACTCGCCACGGCGAAATCGAACCGCAACGTAATCGTGATGAGAACCTTCTCGAAATCGTTCTCGCTCGCGGGACTGCGCGTCGGATACTGCATTGGCCCAGAAGATCTCATCGCCGCGCTCTACAAGGTGAAGGATTCGTACAATGTGGACGCGATTGCGCAGGCCGTTGCCCTCGCGGCGTTGAACGACCTTCCGTGGATGCGCACCAACGCCAAAAAAGTTATCAGAACCCGCAAGCGCGTTGCCAATGCCCTCGAAAAGATGGGGTGGGACGTGCTGCCATCCGAATCAAACTTCCTCTTCGCCCGCCCCGCCCACAAGTGCGCAAGCGAACTCTTTGCGGCATTGCGCGAACGCGGCATCTTCGTACGGTACTTCAAGGGACCTCGCACAGGAGACCGTCTGCGCATATCCATCGGAACCGACGAGCAGATGGATACGCTACTGGCCGCCCTTCAGGAACTCGATGGCTAACTGGGCTTTGCCCTGTCGTAATTTACGATTTTCGATTTGTGATTTACGATTGTATTTGGTCATTGGGGGCATTTGATGATTTACCGCCTCCAACTGGCATGGCGACATGCCGTCCACCAAGCGAAGCGAGCCGCATTCTCTCTCGTTCCGGCTTATGTCACTACCTTACGATCAATGCAAAGCCCTTTTTGAAAATTCTGACACCGTCCTTCATGACTGAAAACCTCTGACGTCGCGATTGGCGTCCGTCAATGACAAGCGACCAGTTCCTTGCGTTGTCCAGCCCTTCGATATCTGTTAGATTGCCTAAAATGGCAAAATCGGTCGCGTCCTCGACATCATCCACGTACAACGTGCCCTCTTCGGCAAGAGCAAAGTTTTCAATCGTGCCAAGCCCGTCTGTTTTGCTGACGCGAAGACCACGTACTGTCTTGCGTTCTCCTTCAAAAACAAGCCTTGTTCCCGAAGCCGCTCCAATCGCCCGCACATTGTCCAGCACAACATACTCCCGCAAGTCATTCGTTGTCGCAAGTGGAATGCGTCCATGATCAACAGACTCCGGCTTCATTCGGTTTCCGCCTGCCGCCGAATTTGTATAGGCACTCGTCATGCTCGACAACCAAAAATAGTAATCCGGCGGTTGAAAGACAATGTTGTTTGTTGCATACAGTTCCGTCCAATTCAAACCATCAGGAGAACCCTCAACGCTAAATGCGGTAGGCTGACCTGCGGCATGGTCGGATGAAAACGGTGTGACGTAATTTAGGTCAAACGACGAGGCCGCCGATGATGTTATCGGTAGCCTCACAACGATCTTCATCCATGTAGAAGGCGCATCATATGAGAGGTATTTCGTGCTGTCAAGCCATCTTGCCTGAAAATACATGCCGGAGCCTGTATCACAGTCCGACAGATATCCAAAATGCTTCAACGAAGCATTTCTCGGCTCGAAGTAGAACATGGCATCGTCTTCCATCGCGCTCTGGGCCGGCAGCAGTGTCGCCACCGAGCTGTTTGTGGATGACGCCTCATAGGCGTTGAGACGTCGCCCGGAATCGTCGTACAGGCCGAACTCCCCCAACACCACCATCCGAGACTGGTTGTTTGCAGATGTCGTACCTGTAGAGATGTTGAATCCAGAATATTCCGACAACGAAGAGCCTGCCGCCGTCTCCTTGATCGTCAATCTATAGTACTGATACGCCGCGCCACGAATGTCCCTAACGAATAACGTACCACCACCTTTCGCCAACAGATCGCCGCCAAATGAAAGGTTGCCTGACAACTCAAGGTTACCTGAGCCATCCTTGACTACCGTTAGAGTCCCTTCCGAGCCCTCCATCGAATCAGTCATGTCTGCCGCTTTGTTTGTCTGCCCCGCCGCGCAGACAAAAGACATACGTTTCTCGCCATCACCCAATCCCTGAAACCCCGTCCATGCAATCGCCTCGCAGTTCGTGGCGACAAGACATCCGAGGCCACAAACGGCAATCGGGCGATTGTATATGGATAGGGAGGCCGGCCCACGATAGTCCAACACAGCCTCAGAATCGTGACCACCAACAAAATGCGCATACGGAACAAGGTTCAAATCATCCACATCGGCGCACATATCAGCATAAAGGTCTGTTGCGGTGCCGATGGCGCATGGCAATCCGGCGTTGCAGATCGTATCGACCGCAAGCGTACCCTCAACAACGCCAACGACACCAGAAAGGTGTCTGTTTGCGGGCAAATTCGAATTCGCCGCCAATCGCCAGACACCCGAACCTCGCTTGGTAAGACACAGCGAAGCCCCTCGTCCCGACACAACGCCCGAAACCCTACCGACTGAAGCGACAAAGACTCCTTCCGCCATATTAGTGCCAGTAAGGGCAAGACGTTGCTGTTTTCCGTTTGCAAGATTGAACGGACTCGCGACAGTCAAACCGCCTACGCCCGCATCTATAGAAGGAGCAACGGAGGTTTCAAGAAGTTGAAAGCCGCGAGTAGTCACCTCGGCACCATCACCTATGTAGCGCAAACAAGTCCCGTTGCGCAGCGGGAAACCTGCCGAATATGGATTGCCGAGCGATGTCGAGCCATTACCGTGGAAAGCGACGAAACCAACGTCGCAGTTCCCATCACAAGAAAAATCGTCAAACGTATTCTCAACGCCTCGATACCAAAAATCAACGGTTTGATGAACCCTGCCAAAGCCAGTTATAATACCAGCGAAATCAGACCTCTCAACCGTCTTGTCTGGCCGAGGCTCAAACTTAACAGCCGTCAAGATGTTGTTTGCGCTATCGTACCGTTGTCGATTTGTCAGTGTGCCCGAACCAAATATCCCTCCTCGGAATACCGTCGTACCGTTCGTAACGCACCAGAGCGTCGTACCGGCGGCGAGGGTCGCGCCGCCATAGGCATGCCAAGCATATCTGCCCATCGACGGGCCTAGTTGCAATTCTCCGGATTGCAAATCAATGCCGGTATTGTAATCTGAACGATACAGCGAACCTTCCTTGTCGAACGTCAGAAATCCACCGCCCGTCTTCACAAGCACACAGTTCGTCCATGCGTACTCTGACGAATCTCCACAACCGAATGATAATACCGCCGCAGATTCGTTATGAATGTGGACGCGGATATTGGATCCCCTATACCTAATACGCTCAATACCACGACCATTCAAATATGCAATGCTCGTTTCATCGAGAGAGACCATCTTGTTCGGCCCCAGCAGAATGACATCCCCGCGACTTGGTATCCCCACACCACCGGGTTCGTCTATCGCAAGTGCATACGACTCCGACCGATCCCAGACATTCGGCAACCCAACGTGCCAATATTCTACAGCCCAGCAGGCAAACGGCGCAAGGGCGACCACAAGGGCCAGCAATGCACCAGACAGACGCACGACATGGGC